>JAJRUA010000052.1 GCA_024278035.1 Planctomycetota bacterium
CCCACATTGACAAAGGCATCAACGATGTCAAGGTTCCACAGGCGTGGCACAACGAACGGATTCACTCGAACCATCGGGGCGGAGCGCAGTTTGCTATGTGTGATGGCTCCGTTCACTTCCTTACCGATTCTACAAGTAAGGAGGTAATCCGGGCGATTTGTTCACGCGATGGAGAGGAACTATTGCTCGACATGCCATTCTAGTTTTTCGGCGTAGAGGAAACAGGGGCCTGCCCTAAATGGCACTGTCCCTCTTCCGACCTGGTCGACTCGAACCGTGAATCCGAAAAAGAAGTCCCAAATCCTGTAAAGGAGGGGGGAGGCTACAATCAGATCCTAGAGCAAGTCATTCAGAACACGGGCAATTGCCTCGGCACCTTCGCTATCCATCATCGTAAAGTGATTGCCGGGCGAGGGGTGGAACGTCATCGGTTTACGGACGCCCTCTCTCCAGATTTCGATACTGGGACGCTTGGCCACGGCATGGGGGTCGAGCGCGCCGGATGTGTCGGGCACGAAGAAATGGACGCTGCCTCGTAGGGGACGTGGCTCGTAATCACGGGCGGCACGGACGAGGCCTTCCCCCACGACAACCAGCCGATGGACGTACGCCGCATCGACTTGATCGTTGAACATGCCGGCCCGCTTGGCTTCGGCCAAGGCGCGGGGAAATCGTTCTTCCGGTGGCAGGCGATCCAGTTCTTCGACGTCGATCGTAAAATCGAGGCCCGTAAAACCGCCAGCAAAATTGACGGTTGCGGCAAGGAACTTGGCGTCGTCTTCCGTATCGACGCCCCGGAACGATTCGGGCGACGGCGGGTCAAACAGGGCGAGCAATGCCACTTCGTCGCCGGCGGCTTCGAGTCGTTCGGCAAGGGCGTAGGCGGTGACACCGCCGGTGGACCAGCCTGCCAAGTGGTAGGGCCCCGTCGGTTGTCGCTCGCGAATTGCGGCGGCGTAGTCTTGGGTCATCGGCCCCATGGCATCGTGAGGCAAGGCGTCGTCGTCCAAGCCACGCGGTCGGAAGGCTACGATCGGCCGGTCGGTCGTCAGCCGTTCAATCATCTCCTGATAGCAACGGACGTCGCCTCCTAGCGCGGGGGCCAGGAAGAGGGGTTCGCGATCGGCCTCTCCTTCGCGCAGTGTTAGCAGCGGAGTCCACTGGACGGGGCCGGAAGAATCGCCCGTATCTCTTGCCAGTATCTCGGCCACCGCTTCGGCTAAGCCGACAACGCTGGGCCCTTCAAGCAGCTTGGCCATGGGCAGCGTGAAAGCGAGTTTGGCCTCCAATTGATTTTTCAATTCGAGGGCCATGAGCGAGTCGAGCCCCAATGCAGAAAGGGGTTGTTCGATGTCGATCTGCTCTGGCTCAACCGACATAACGCGAGCCAAGTCTTTGCAAACGATTTGTTGAAGTTCCTTGCGGCGCTCGGCGGGATCGGCGGCTACGAGCCGCGCACGTAAGGCGGAATCGACCTCTCCGCCGGCTGCCCCGGCGCCCTCGACGAGCCAATCTTCAAGTAGCGGAAACTGCCGACCGGCGAGCAAGCGTGACATGGCATCCCAGCGGGCCGCCATGATGGTTGCTTGCGTTACCTCGCCCGTCAGTTTGCCCATGAGGTCGAGCGCCTTGTCTGCGTCGAGTAGCTGCATCCCCTTCTGATGGACGGCCGCTTCGTTATCGCCTGCTGCCATTCCGCCGCCGGCGGCCATCCCTTCGCTTGAAAAGGGGCCCCAATTGATGGAAGTGGCTGCCAAACCTTGGGAATGCCGCAGGTGGGCCAGGGCATCGAGGGCCGCGTTGGCGGCAGCATAATTCGCTTGACCGGGCGAACCGAGCACTGCCGCCACACTGGAAAAGAGGACAAAAAGATCCACGCCCTCAGCAGCGAAGGGGAGGGTTGAATCGAGGGTGGCCACATGGAGATTCCAAGCACCAACGGTCTTTGGCTTGAGAACCCGATTGAGCCGCTCCGCATGAAGATCGACCAGCAAGCCATCGTCGAGCACGCCGGCAGCGTGGATCACACCCCGCAATTTGGGAAAGTTGTCTGGCAAGCTTTGTAGGGCCGTTCGAAACGAAGCGGCATCGGTTACATCCCCCTGCAAGCAAACGACTTGGGTGCCCGATTGGCGCAGGGCCTCCAGCTCTTGTTCCGTGGTCGAATCCGCTTGGCGGCGAGAGAGCAGTGCGATGCCCCCTGCGCCTTGTTGGACAAGCCATTCGGCGACGCGACGGCCGAGGCCGCCGAGGCCGCCGGTGATGAGGTAGGCGGCGTCGGGGTGGATTGCGCCGCGCTGGGGTCGGGGCTGAGAGTGAGGGCGGGACCGGGCCCGGGGTCGGGGACGACCCGGCTCACACTTGCTAACAATCACTTTGCCGATGTTCTTCCGTTGCGACATGTAACGGAACGCGGCAGCGGCCTCTTCGCTTGTGAATGGCGTGAAACGCAACGGCTTGTAATCGCCGCGCTCAAAGTGCTCCATCACTTCCGCAAACAAGCCTTGCACGTACTCGGGCCGCTGGTGCATAACGCGGTCGAGGTCGATGGCGTGGTAGGAAAGGTTGTCTTGAAAAGGGAGGAGGCCAATTTTACGGTCTTGGTAAATATCGATCTTGCCGATTTCGAGGAACCGGCCATACGCTTTGAGCAAGCCGAGGCTGGCCGAAATCGCTTCGCCAGGAAGCGAGTTGAGAACCATATCGACCCCCTCCCGGCCGGTCGCTTGGCGAATCTCTTCAACAAAATCGAGCGTCCGCGAGTTCATGACATGCGCCACGCCCAACTCGCGCAGAAACTCTCGTTTCTCGTCACTTCCGGCGGTGGCAAAAACTTCGGCGCCGGCGTGTTGGGCGATTTGGATTGCGGCGAGTCCGACGCCCCCCGCACCGGCGTGGATCAACACCCGTTCGCCCTTGGCGAGGCCCCCCAATCGGACGAGTGCATGGTAGGCGGTGAGAAAGGTGACCGGAATCGTGCAGGCCTCTTCATGGGTGAGGCCTGTCGGCTTGTGAGCCAGTGTGTAATCGAAACTTGCCGTATGCGAAGCAAAAGCGTAGGGGGCCACGCCAAACACTTCATCACCGGGCGCAAAGCGATCAACGCCTTCCCCGACGGCGGCGACAACGCCCGAGGCTTCGATCCCCAACGGAACAATCCCGTCCTCCAGGCCCGGGTAAAGACCAAGGGCTTTGAGCACATCGCTAAAGTTGAGGCCCGCTGCACGAATCTTTATTTCGACTTCGCCGGGACCAGGGGCGACTCGCTCGAACGGTTCGTACCGTAGATTTTCAAACGAACCGGGGCGAGGGATACGAAGCTGATGAGGTTTTCCTGTTGGAATTGTCAAATGACTTGCATCGACAGCGACGGTATTCCGTGAATCAACATCTGCGGCAAGTCGCCCGGCCAACCGTTCACCGTCGCAAAACGCGATTTGGTTCTCCGTATCCCCTGCTGCGGCAGCTAGGACTTCGTCGAATAGGGCATCGGCGCCAGCATCGGCATCAATATCCACCAAACGGACCCGTAATTCGGGATGCTCCATCGCAGCAACACGGCCAAGACCAACGACCGCTGCCTGCGTGGGCGAAGCTTGTGCCCCGCGGGTTATGAGCAGCGTCCCAGCGGTGCTCGCCAGTCCGCGCCGGCCCGCTTGTTGCACCAGTCGCATCGCGCTGCCAACGCCAATGCGCTCGGCTTCGGCCCAAGCTGCCTCGGCATCCTTTTCCGAAGAGAGATCGACTCCGTCGAGTGACCAAAGGTGGATTATCGCTGCCAGAGGTTCCGTCGGGTTGGAGGTGACGACTTGCAGGAGTTTGGCATAGTGTTCCACGTCGGCGGGATCGATTCGTACTTCGGTACGATTTTTGTCTACCGAAAGGGCGAACGCTTCACCCGGACGGACCAGGACGCACGAACGGCCCGCGGCTTCAATGCGCTGGGCCAACTGATCGGCGATGCCCGTCCTGTCAGCGAAGAGAAGCCACGCCCCTTGGGGCACTGTTTTGTTGGTAGCCGAATCGTTTGCAACCGAATCGCTTGCAACGGAGTCGCTTGCAATTGGGGGCGTCTTTCGCCATTCGATTTGGTAAAGCCACTCGGCGGGATCGACTTCAGCCGTTGTGATTCCTGCGCCAAACCTTTGAACACACACTCCCAAAAGTGCCGCAATCGGACGACCATCCGCATGGGTGAGAAAGGCGTCGCTCACGACCGATTCGGGGCTCGTCTCGTCGGAATCGGGGGCCGGCGAGCGCCGCACAGCGTAGGCGAACAGGGGTTCGCCCGTCGGCACCGGTTCGTAAAGCCGCACCGATTCAACACGGATCGGCACGTAGGTATGGGGACTATAAGAGCCATCCGCTTCAAGCGGCGTCGTGCACGCGATCGTCTGCATCAGGGCGTCGCCCATCACCGGGTGCAATTGGTAGCGGCCCAGTTCTTTGCGGACACTTTCAATCGGCTCAATCGTGGCTACCGCGTCGTAAGCCGATCGCTCGATGTGTCCTAAAACACGAAACGCGGGGCGGTACTCTAAGCCCCGATCGGCAATTTCACGGTAAAAATCCTCGTGCGATTTTGTGTCGATAGCCCGACCACGACACGCGGCGAGATCAACCGGCAAGGGCGATTCCTCCGCACCGCCAAGGACGAGTTGCGCCGAGGCATGGGCCGTCCAAGCGCCGGCGGCAACCGTGGTGGCACCAACGGCGGCGCCGGCCAAGCTATGCATCTCGATTGTTTGGCGACCGGCGGATTCGGGGGCGATCGTCGTTTGCACGCGTCGTCGGGTTCCTTCGGCAAGGAACATCGCTTGTTCGATGCGAACCTTATCAACTCGCAACGGTTGGAAACTGCCCTCGCGTCCAGCTAAAGCGGACAGGGCTTGTTCCAGGTACATTGCCCCGGGGGCAACGACCGATCCTTGCACGCAATGGTCGGCCAAGTAGGCAGGCGTGTCGGGCGAAAGCCCCACTTCGTGGACCATCGTTGAGCCAACGACCGGCAGCCGCCTCCCCAGCACGGGCGAGCCGTCGGCTCCGGCCGTAGCAATTCCTAGATGGTCCGCTCCGCTCGCTCCGCCGGAGAGATTTTCGTACCAACAACGCGAACGCTGGAACGGATAGGTGGGCAAGTCGATTCGCTGGTTCTTTTTTGATTCCCCTTGCCGCCAGTCGATTCTTGCCCCAGCCGTATAGCAAGCGGCAACACTGTCGGCGATCGTAAGCCCTTCCGATTTTCCTTCACGGAGCGAGGGCAACCAGAGTGGCGAGATTTTTGTCCCCTCCGCATCGGTTACGTCGGGATCACAACGGCGGGCCATGCCAAGCAGAACCGGCGCGGGCCCCGTTTCGATCCACAGCTTGATTCCCTCGGCCGCCACCGTGGCCACGCCATCGGCAAACCGCACCGTTCCGCGCAAATGGTCTCGCCAATAACGAGCGGAGAACGGCTGCTCTGAAGTTGCCGACATCAATTGGCCCGTCACATTCGATGCGACGGGTATCTTTGGGCGTGCGTAGTCAAACTGCTCAGCAAACCGCTCGAACTCCTCTAGCACGGGGTCCATCAAGGGCGAATGAAACGCATGGGAGACCGTGAGTCGACTCCCCTTCACCCCTTGGGCCTCAAACTGGTCGTACGCCGCATCCACCGCCGCCGCTTCTCCTGAGAGAATGGTGAGCGCCGGTCCGTTGGCCGCAGCAATCGAGAGGCGATCTTCTTGCCCTGCAATGGCCCGGCGCACCTCGCTTTCCGGTAAAAATAGCACCACCATTTTCCCGTGGCCCGGGGCGTTGTGCATCAAACGGGCCCGCTCAGTGACGAGCAAAGCAGCCTCTTCGACGCCCAGCACTCCGGCCACGACGGCGGCGGCGTATTCGCCGATGCTATGCCCGAGCAAAACGTCAGGCGTCATGCCCCACGATCGCCACAGTTCGGCCAGTGCGTACTCAACGGCAAACAGGGCGGGCTGTGTGTAGCGAGTTTCATGAACGCGGTGGTCCGATTCGTCTTTGGGGAAAAGGACTTCGAGCAACGGCGTTTCGAGCACATCGTCGAGCGCCGAGGCAACACGGTCTACCGCCGACCGAAACACGGCTTGCGATTCGTAGAGGTCACGTCCCATGCCCGGCCGCTGGGCCCCCTGGCCCGTGAACAGCCATACGCTCTTAGGGCGTACGAGGCCGCTCGCCTTTCCGGAGAAGATGCCGGGGCCCTTC
>JAJRUA010000053.1 GCA_024278035.1 Planctomycetota bacterium
GGGAAGTGCGTAGAGCGTGCAATGCTTGCCACCGCCTCTCCGTGGCAAGTGGTCGTCTCTTCGTTCGATAGGCGGGCGATGCTAGCGATCGAGGGAACGGTCGTTTTTTTCCGTCCTGAAATGGCGGCGAGGGCCAAGCAACCAAGGCTTTTGCCCGCCATGGAGATCACCTCCCGCGGTGAAGAGACGGACATGAAGGAACTTTCGGTCTGGCGAGATGTCTACTATGAACCGATGCCGGTGGTTGGGTCGCCTGCCACGGGGCCAAGCGAAGCGACATGGCAGCTTGGCCCGAACGCCCATTTTGTAGTGGGCGATAATCAGGCGATTTCAGTCGATAGCCGCCACTGGGGGGCTGTTCCGGGGCGCCTGATCGAAGGAATCGTTCGCTGAACGGTCTACGTTGGTTCCCAGCGGCGCGGTACAGTGTAGCCCTACCTGAAATCTAGCGGCAGCCACGGACGAACAGGCTGCTACCTCCGACTTCCGTCGGCGGCTAGGAAGTGTCCCTACAATTCACTTGCTCGTAATTTTTATGGCTAAAAAAAACCGTCGCCGATCCGTGAACAAGTCCCCTGCCGCGGTGCCGACGACTGCCGAGATTAAGGCCAAAGCCGCCGTCAGTGCGGTGCCAGAAAAACACCCGAGCACTCGGGGTGGCCGGGAGACGGTCGATGCGCTGGTTGTCGCCTTTGTGCTAGCGTTCTTGATCCGCACTTTTCAGGCTGAGGCGTTTGTTATCCCCACCGGGTCGATGGCACCGACGCTCATGGGGGCCCATAAAGATGTCTTCTGCGATCAGTGCAGCCAGCGTTTTCGAGTCAATGCTAGCGACGAAGTGGGCGACGCCGCCGCAGAGATAAGCCAAGCCGTGGCGAGTCGGCAGCTCACGTCCAGCGAAGGCAAGAGGCGGCTGAGGAACATCCAGACCGTCGGAGGGGTTTGTCCCCAGTGCCGCTATGTGCAACCGATCCGCTCCGACGGACTAGAGCCCGCTTTGGCGCCCGGCGTCGATCCGGTTCCGACCCGACCGTGCTACTCCGGCGACCGGCTCGTGGTAAACAAATACACCTATTCGTTCAACGCCCCCCAGCGCTGGGATATCATCGTCTTCAAGTACCCCGGCAATGGGCAGATGAACTACATCAAGCGATTGGTTGGCTTGCCGGGTGAAAAACTACGGCTCCACAATGGCAACCTCTTCACGCGGCAACCGACCGAGTCGTCCTACAAAATCGCCTCGAAGCCGCCGAGCAAGATGCTGGCGATGCGGCAACTGGTTTACGATAGCACCCGCGAGCCGGCCAGCCTTCATGCGGCCGGCTGGCCACTGCGCTGGCGTGCTGAGTCGAGCGACTGGCGCGTCGAAACCAAGACCAACGGCACCAGGGCCAACGGAAAAACCGTTTCGCCCCGCTATCAGGTGGACAGCTCGTCTAGCGAAACGACCCAATGGCTACGTTACCGGCACACGCCGCCGGGCGAACCGGTTTGGCGAAGCGTACTTGCGGGCAAGAAAAACTTATCGTTCGATCCGAAGCCCGGGTTCATCACTGATTTCATCGCCTACAACACGCGTCTGCGCCGCCAGCGTGTCGCGGCGCTTGGCCAGTACACGCTTCAGCCAATGCGAGACAACGACTTGAGCCATCTGGGCCTTCACTGGGTCGGCGATTTGATGCTTGAGGCAGAGGTCCAAATCGAATCGACCGAAGGCAAACTCTTGCTAGAATTGGTGGAGGCGGGAGATCACTTCGGCTGTGAAATTGATATTGCTTCGGGCGAAGCGGTCCTGCTCCGCCGTGTCTTTGGGACCCAAGAATGGGAGAGGCTAGAAACGGCCGCCACCCCCGTTCGTGGGCCAGGAAACCACACGGTTCGCTTCGCCAATTTCGATGACCGGCTTGTTCTCTGGATCGATGGCAAAGTGATTCCGCTCGATGGTCGTTACGACCATGAGGTAACGTTCGCCGAACGCTACACAAAAATACCCCAGACAAGCGACACCGACCCGGGCGATTTGGCCCCCGCTTCGATTGGCTCCCAAGGAGCGAGGCTCGCGGTCCAAGCAATCCGCCTGTGGCGTGACGCGTACTATTTGGCAGACGACTGGCGTCGAGAGGGGCGCCGGTTTGTTACGGACTATGATCTTGCAAAGATTCAGGAGGAGCAGGGCCCTCAAGGACTCTCGCAGCTTATCACCTTGCCAACGACGCCGGAGAATTGGGGATGCTTGGCAAATAGGCGGCATGTGGATTTCGAGCTAGCAGAGAATCAGTTTTTCGTGATGGGCGATAATAGCCCGGAGAGCCTCGACGCCCGTTTATGGGCGGGCGGGAATGGTCGTGATCGGGGCAAGCCGGGCGGAGCCTATTTGGAACGCCATTTGCTCGTAGGAAAGGCGGTCTGTGTCTACTGGCCCCATTCATGGTATACGCTTCCCTTGACAGGGGGACGGGTACCGATTTGGCCCAATTTCGGAGACATGCGTCTAGTGCGTTAAACGTCAGTAAAAACCTCGCCAGGAGGGCGAAGCGGATGTCACTTTTAGAAGCTCGTGGATTGGTCAAATCGTACGGTCGCCGCCGCGTGGTGGATGGCGTTTCGTTTGAAGTCGAGCCGGGGGAGATTGTCGGTCTTCTAGGCCCCAACGGTGCAGGTAAGACGACCTCGTTTCGCATGACCTGCGGAATGGTCGATCCTGATTCCGGAACAGTCCGCCTAGGGGGCAAGGACGTCACCTCCTGGCCCATGTACCGGCGCGCTCGAGAGGGAGGGATGGGCTACTTGGCCCAAGAATCGAGCGTCTTTCGTAAACTCTCGGTACAAAACAATCTGCTGGGCGTTATGGAAATGCTCGGCATGAACCGCCAAACACGCCGTCGCCGCTGTGATGAACTGATGGAGCAATTTGGCATCACGAAACTACGGCGTAGCAGGGCGATGTCGCTCTCTGGGGGAGAACGCCGCCGGTTGGAGATCGCCCGGAGCTTGGTTTCATCGCCGAAAATCATCTTGCTCGACGAGCCCTTCACGGGCATCGACCCGGTGACGATCGACAGCATCCAGCAGATTGTGCGTGATCTGCGAGATTCAGGTATCTCGATCCTCATTACCGACCACCAAGTGCGTGAGACCCTTGAGATCACAGACCGGAGCTACGTGGTCAAGGAGGGCCAGGTACTCTGCCACGGCCGCCCTGAAGAGGTACTCCGCAATCCTGAGGCGCGTAAACATTACTTTGGCGAAGGAATCGATATCTCACTCGGAGCGGCGTGAAAGTAGAATGACAGAAGGGTTGTGCTAGTCGCAGGCAGTCGCCGCGGATCCCCAGGCCCTTCCGCTGGCTTCTGCCGACCTTCCGCTTTTTCCCTCTTTACGCATGCCTGATCCGTTTGACACCGCCGGCATGGTTGGGTTTCTTCTGCTAGCGGTCGGGGCTCCGCTGTTGGGTTGGCTCTGCATGGTGCTCGATTATCGGGCCTACCTGCGGTCCCTCCAACGGGCAATCGCTGTCGTGCGTCGCTATGCAACCCACTTGCCCGAATGGTCCTGTCGCAATCGGCCTCCATGTTTTGAGGAGTTAGGCCTTCCCGACGGTGCCACCCGAGAAGAGGTGCTAGCAGCCTATCGAAAGCGGGTGAAGGAGGTGCATCCAGACCGTGGCGGAGATCGGAAGCACTTCGACCGATTACAAAAACGATTTGAAGAAGCGATGGCGATTGTTGAAGAACAGACGCCGGGTTAATTTCCACGGCTTGATCTTGCTGCTATCGAGCTCCTCAGGCTACAGTCCATCTCCTGGCGAGCCACGGAAGGCCCGCTGCTCAAGCCAAAAGCCCACCCTTTCGGGCTAAGAAGAATAGGCCCCCTCCAATGAACACGCCCTCGGCCACCCGCTCTGTTTCACTTGCTGATCTTGCCGCGATTGTCGGGGGGACTCTCAATGGCGATCCGAAGCTCTTGATCGATAACGCTTGGCCCCTTGATAGCGCAAGGGCCGGGACGATCACCCTGGTGGACCATGAAGATCGCTTACGATTACTGGAAGAGAGTTCCGCTTCGGCGGTGGTAATTCCGCGGGGCGTAACGCCGCCCGACTTGCCGTCGATCGAAGTGGAAGATGTCCACGCCGCGTTTATTTTAATGGTGGTTCACTTCAGGCCAATTCGTACGGAGCAAGTCACCGGCATCCACCCAACCGCAACGGTCGCTTCCAGCGCCAAGCTGGGGAAAGAGGTTAGCATCGCACCGGGGGCCGTGATTGGCGAACGCGTGGTGATTGGCGATAACGTCCTCGTTGGAGCGAACAGCGTTGTCGAAAACGATTGTCAAATTGGTGAAGGGACTTTCTTGGCGGCGGGCGTCACGCTCTATCCCGGAACCACGGTCGGCGCACGTTGTCGACTCCATAGTGGTGTAGTGCTGGGGGCCGACGGTTTCGGCTACAACCAGAAGGAGGGCGTGCATGAATTGGTCGCCCAGCTTGGCACCGTAGCGATTGGGGATGACGTAGAAATCGGTGCCAATTCCTCGATCGACCGTGGAGTTTACGGACCGACACGGGTTGGCCACGGAACGAAGATCGATAACCTTGTGCAGATCGGCCACAATTGCCAAATCGGTTGCTACAACTTGATTTGTTCGCTTGTAGGAATTGCCGGGAGCACCTCCACGGGGGACTACGTCGTGATGGCGGGCCAAGTTGGCGTGCGCGATCATGTGCACATTGGCCAAGGGGCCATCCTTTCAGCGATGGCCGGTGTCTCGAACGACGTGCCTGACGGGGCGATCATGCTGGGCGCGCCGGCCACGCCCCTCCGTCGACAAAAATTACAAATGGCGGCGGTCGCCAAGTTGCCCGAAATGCGTAAAGAGTTCAAAGCGATGCGCCGCGAATTGAAAGAATTGCGTGAACAGTTATCTACCGCCACCGATAAGCGAGCCGCCTAGACAACAAAGATGGCAACCAATTCTCTTCCACCCGTTGGCTTGATCGCCGCATGGGGGCGTTTCCCTCTGCTGGTCGCACGAGCGCTCCGCCAAAGCGGACACCGTGTGAGTTGCGCCGCCGTAAGACGCCATGCCGACCCAAGATTGCGTGACGAAGTGGACGACTTCCAATGGATCGGTGCCGCGCAACTTGGCGGGGCAATTCGCTATTTCCAAAAACAGGGAGTTTCGCAGGCGACCATGGCAGGCAAGTTCCATAAGGTGGAAATATACCGACCTTGGGCTTGGTTTCGTTATATGCCTGACGCAACCTTCTTGCGCACTTTCTATCCCCACTTCATCAGCAACACGGCAGACCAAAAGGACGACACGATTCTCGGTGCGATGGTCGAGGCGTTTTCTTCCGGAGGCGTCGAGATAACGCCCGCTACGGACTTTGCTCCGGAGTTGCTTGTCGGCGAAGGCCATTTGGCTGGTCGGCCCCTGAACGAGTCGCAGGAATCCGATGTCCGCTTCGGCTGGCGGCTGGCGAAAGAAATGGGCCGGCTGGATGTAGGACAGAGTGTTTGTGTCAAAGATCGGGCTCCCCTGGCGATCGAAGCCATCGAAGGAACCGACTGCTGCATTGAACGAGCGGGCGAACTTTGTAAGAAGGGGGGGTTTACGGTGGTAAAGGTCGCCAAGCCACAGCAAGACATGCGGTTTGACGTACCGACGATCGGCGTCCGGACGCTCAGAACGCTGGCCGCCGCCGGAGGGCGCGTGCTAGCTATCGAGGCAGACCGGACGATCCTGCTAGATCGGGCCGAGTTTTGCCGATTTGCGGACCGCCACAAAATTTCGGTAGTCGTCCTACCCGCCGATTTCGCGATTTCCACTGAGGCGGCATAAAAAACGAGGGTCCCGATGCGCAAAACCGCCTGCTTTTAGTCCGTTTATTACCTCTGAGTCGGTTCTCCGCACCGGCGAGCCCCCTCCGAGCCATTACATGCTTTCCAGCCGTTGCAAGCGGTTTAACGCAATCTTTTTCGCAAATCATGATTGCTTTCCTGACCCAAATCGTTGAGTTTAGGGCCTGCCTCGTTTATTATGAGTGAGGGCAAAGAAGGTCCACCCGTGAAGCACATTAACCTGTGCCCACAGTACCGCATTGAACAGGCGGTTGTTCAGTACTTGGTTTCCAGACTCGAAAGAGTTTCCAGACTCAAAGGATAGGAGCGCTAGTGATATCTACATAGAGACTTCCTTTTAAGCCCGTGTTTCGGCGCAGGACTGAAGGAGAAGTTTTTTTACGCGGCGATCCGCTTTACGGATTGTGCTAGTAGATTGCGCTCCCCCTGAGAGGGGTAGAAGGCATGACGTTTACAACAACATCAACGATTGACCAGCTTACATCGCTCCCGGCAGCGAATGATAACGCTTGGATGCTTGGCCGCAGTCAGCGGATTAGGCAGATCGCGCGGCATGCTGAGAAAGCGGCCGAGGTGCAATGCACCGTCTTGGTGACCGGCGAGACCGGCACGGGCAAAGAAATATGGGCCAAGACGCTCCATCAACTTAGCCCCCGAGCCAACCAACCGTTCGTTCCGGTCAACTGTGCCGCACTGACAGCCACGCTTGCCGAAAGCCAACTCTTCGGCCATGAGAAAGGCGCGTTTACGGGCGCGGCAGGCAAGAGTTTGGGTGTGTTTCGGGCCGCCGAGGGAGGCGTTGTCTTCCTTGACGAAGTGGGCGAAATGCCGCTCGAACTTCAGCCGAAATTGCTTCGAGTCCTCCAGCAGAGCGAAGTCACCCCCGTCGGTGCTTCGCAGCCAGTGCCGATCAATGTGCAGGTGATTGTTGCTACGAACCGCGACTTGGAGGTGGAAGTCGCCGAAGGCCGCTTCCGTGAAGACCTTTACTACCGGCTCAACATGGTTGAGCTGAAAGTTCCTTCGCTGCGTGAACGGGCGGAAGATATTCCTTCCTTCATCGATTTCTTCAACGATCGTTTTTCCGCGAAGTATGCCCGTACTCGTTGGCAGCCAACGGCGGATCGACTCCGTGAGTTTTGTGAGTACGCTTGGCCCGGCAATCTGCGGCAACTTTCGCATACGATTGAACAAGGTTATGTGCTCGATTGTGAGCCGGAGCTACCAAACAAGCGGCCATCGCTCGGCGGCGAAACAGAACTCCCCTTCATCAACCTGGGAAGACTCCGACTCGTTGCACTCCGCCAAGCTTTACGGACGACCGGCGGCCACAAAGGACGCGCTGCAAAGCTACTTGGCGTCCACGCCAACACGATGACCCGTCTGCTTTCTCAGCTAGAGCAAGACGAAGAGTGATCCCGTGTCGGGGCACTTGAGGCCCCCCTCATACGGGCGGCATCTATCCCCTGCCGTAGAGCCGTCCTCTACCTCGCAGATTCCCCCCTCTGTCCTAGCCGCAGGCAGAAGCCAGCGGTTAGCGGTTTTCTCGGGGGGGGCATCTCCAAAATAACTCCTCACGACTTCCGTTCGTGGCTTCGGCTGCGAGTGCCATTTTTTCGCGCGCTCTCTTGCGTTTCCCATGACTCTCCCCACGGCACTCACCATTCTTGTGATCCTTCACGGATTTAGTGAAACGAACGAATGTTCCTTTCCGAGTAGTCGTTTTTACAATAAGCGGCGTACCGCATCACCAATTTGGTGAAAGCGCCGGCGAGCCACCCTCCTCTGCCTAGAGTTCCTCTAGCTCCGCAAACCACTTTGATACAAGTGTTTGCAGATTTTCTCCAACAAGAACGGACGAATGGCGCGCCGTTCGCTTTAGTTGTCTATCAGCCACGTTTGATCGTGATCGCTTGCCAAGAGGCTTGCTCAGCGATTTTACGAGGTTACCTGAAAGGACATTTCAGGCAGGGGTGATTTTTCCCCCGAGGCAACAGAAGAAGAAACGACCCTTTATCACTGTTTCAAGGAATAGGTTCAATGAGCAGCGAACAATCGTACGATCATGACGTCGACGCTTATGGCGAAGACAACAGCTTCACTCGGACGAAGCGGCAAAGTGTTTCGACACGTCGCCGTCCAGTCCAAGGACGAGGACGCGGCAAATCGCCACAATCGGTGAACGGACTTCACAAGCGCCGGCGACGCAAGATCGCTTGGTGAGCACCAATCCACCCCCTCGACTCCACCCCCTCGACTGGCATCACGTTTTGCTTAGAAGGGTGCGCCGTCTTTGGACGCCGCAGCGCCCTGCTTCGTGGTGCCAGTCGAGTTTTTCAGTGGCTTGTTAGTGCGATCGAGATGTCGCACTAGCGGTGAATCGCGGGAAGGGATTGGCCACATAAGCGGATCGTGAAAAGAGCCGGACCTGCTTGGATTGACTCCTCGGAATCGAGGGTGAGGCAGGCGAGGGTCCGTACAAGAATCGTGAGTGCTTCGGGAGGAAAAAAGCCCAACGTGGTTTACTCCGCCCGTAGCTCGACAGAGACATTTCCCTGTGAAGGAGCTCCCATGAGCCCTCTCCACGCTGATTATGCCGTAGAAAACGAACAGCCCAAGAGGCTGCCGACCGATGCTGCCGGCGGACCCGCCACTGAACAGGGGCGACGGCAACGCACAGTCCAGCCTGGTGCTGCTGTGTCTACTTGGAAGTGCTTGGTCTTATCGGCAGATGCCGATCGTCGCCGGCGCTTGCTGGGTATCACCGAGAACGCGGGTTGGCGTCCCCTTGAATGCGAATCGGTTGGTGCCGCGATGCGACAAGCCGACCGGTGGAAAACCTACTTGGCAGTTATCGACTTTTGTGGCTTAAAAGAACGACAAAGGCAGACGTTCCGAAAGTTTGCGGAGCGGCTTGGTAAGCAAACCGAGCCACTGCTCATGATTTGCGATGATGATGACTCATCGTCGATAGGCGAATTATGGGCAAGGCAGCTCGGCGTATGGCTCTACTTGCCCGAAGTGTCTCTAGGCGATGAGTTGGTCGAGCTTTGCGCCGAAGCGTTTCGAGCTACCGAGAAACAGGCCCTGGCTCAAGCAACTTTGCTTGCCGATGCGGTTGCCTTGAAGCAACGTTGAAGAAAGGATTTTTCTACGGCACATCCCCCCGGAGAACCTTCAGGAGAACTGCAAAGTCCTTAGCGGTTCGCTTTTTGTTGGCCCGTGAACGGTTACCTTTTTCTTCTCCTTTGTGCCCTTCGTGGCTCAGGCCTTTCGTCGTTCCTTCGTTCCGCCGTGGTTCAAAAGCCTAAAGCCAACCGGGTTAACAGGTTCGGGAGGATTACCACATCGGACTTTGCAATCGTCCTGGGAGAACCTTGGTCTTTCTTGGCCACTGGGGGCTTCAGGGATGGGAGACTAACGCCGCCTTCCTTGTTTCGATCTCTTTTCTGAAAGATGGGCCGCCGTGACGCGCAGTTCGGCACCCGCTGAGGCAAGCCGGTTTTCTTCGGCCCCGACAAGACTCACCGTGAGCCGATAAACCCCAGGCACGACCGATCGCGGAAGGGCTAGCGACACGGCCGACTCGCCTTTTTTTACCCGGTGGTTTGCTACAAGCGGTGACGCCCCTCCTCGTGCTAACGCACACCGTACGGTTCCCGCGTATTTCGATTCGATTTTTAGCATCACGGTTTGGCCTGCTACGATACGAGCCGGAGCGATTAGTTGGAGCGGTTCGGCTTGGCGTAGCGAGACCAGCGGGTCGCCCAACAAGCAGTACAAATTGGCATGATCGCGGCATTCGGCATCGAGATCGGTATCCGGGCCGCTTAGCATCCTAGCAAGGGGACGCACACCAGCCAGCAAGACCCCTGCTTGACCTTCCTTCATTGCCTTCTTCGTCGTCGAGCCAACTGAGGCATCGGCTGCTGAGCGTAGGAGTTCACCAAAGTTATTTCTACACGCCCCGAAACCTTCAGGTACCTCGGTCTTTCCCGACCGCTGGAAACTTCCGGATAGACTCCGTGATAGGCTCTTGGCGTCGCCTTCAAGCTCCGCAAGCAATCGAGCCCCAACGACCGTGTTGCCATAGGGCATGGAAAGGCGAGTCGCTGCGATCACAGCCAACGGGCCATTCTCTTCGATAAGCAACTGTTCCGCTACACACTTGCCAGGCGCTGTAAAATCGCCGGCGTAGCAGGCAAGGAGGACAGCAAGATCAGGCCCTTGGCTGGCTCCTTCCTCCTGACCCCAACGGCGAACACCACACCGAGTAGCGCACGATGGCAAATAATTCCGCGTCCCATGCCCCAGGTAAACCCAAGCAAGTGAAGGACGAGTAAGCCCCGCTGCTTTGGCGGTAAGTGGATCAGTGCCGGAGCGACAAAGTGTTAGCCCCATCGAAGGTGGCGTGAGACGACCGATCAGCAAGGCGGCCGTTTGTTCGATTGCCCCATCGACAAGCGGCGAAAAACCTCCGACGCCCGCGACGAAATGGATCTGACCGTCGGTCCAACGGGCAGGCCGTCGCTCACGCCGCATCACTCGACTAAAATAGCGACGCAAAGCGATGGCATGATTGATCGGGATTCGACCGACCGCGGCATCCGAGACACCATCGCCGTTCAAGTCCCCAAAAGGTCGATCCGTAGCAATCTCCTGCTCAGGCCCCCACTGCCCGATCACTTCGGCAGCCACCCGAACAGCAGCGGGACCGGTCGCCTCGCCGTCGCCGATTAGGACGACTGCTTCAATCGATGGCACGGCCAATCGAGCCGCTCGCCGAACGGCGGCCAAGGATTCGCTTGCCGAATCCTTGGGAGCCACCGAGAAAATCTGCCATCCTTGACTCTCGCGGAAAGAACGCCATTCGGTCGTTGCTTCCAGAAGGCTTGGCGGACAGACGAGCAGTACCCCACGATCGTCTGTGCTGGCCACCGCATGCGCGCTCGCAGCCAAGCCTAGCAGAACGAACCAACAGTCAAGTCGTAGGGCCACTGTTTTGATCGAAGTACAAAGAGAGCGTTTCATGCCACGAACGGTACAAAAAAACGCGTGCCGCGTCGTGGTCGAAGGCGACGAAAAAACACGGTGCTATTAAGCATTTGGCGTCGAAAGGATTGCCAATCGCCCATTGCAGGCAACTAAACTGACGGCAACGCAAGCGAGCGTAGCTCAGTAGTAGAGCGCTAGCTTCCCAAGCTCATTGCACGCAACATCGACCGGATATGTAGTGAATCAATATTTCCATGGGAACGTGTCCCACGAACGGGACCCCCTGAAATTCACTCTGTGAAATAGCCTTCAGGCCCGAGCCTCATCTCCTACTTGGCCTCATCTAATCAGGGCTCCAATCGTCGCTACTGGCCGCCAAATTCGGTTGGTGACAACCCGCCAGCAAAGCCTGCTAGTGTGTCTCTGCCTTGTTACAGAACTCAGGCGGAAAAGTCGAAGCAAAAGTCGAAAAGCGTATCGGATCGATCCTCATCCGTTTTGGCGGAACCCGTCGCTTTTGCGTTATCTAGGTAAATCTGGCAAGCCTGGAGGACTGCGTCGCTATTTCCTGGTACTTTCGCCTGGCGGGTCGCTCGCCGATGGCTCGTCACGATCAACGAGCCAACGTCAACGTGCGTAGGCCTCGCGAACGAGCTTTCCAGGCATTTTAGGGTCTCGAAGTGGTTCCCCTTGGATACCTCAACGAAGAACGAATCGCCCTTCGTCGTTAGCGTGCCAGTCCCTAGCAGCTCGGTAGAAGAAACCACGATTTTTGCTGCCCGTCTTGCGGCCTGCCGATGAAGTCGCCATAATCCGGAGTCTGCTTTTGAGGCAAAGAGGAAAGGAGACTAGAGAACGGAGACGATTTTTATTGCCATTTTTATTGCCGGCTTAGTCACCTCTCTTATCTTTAACCTATTATTACTGCAATAAAAGCACAAAGCACCCCTAGCTCAACTGGATAGAGCATCGGACTACGAATCCGAAGGTTAGAGGTTCGAATCCTCTGGGGTGTACTACGGTCATCGGATCTACAGTCCGATGACCATTTGATCAATTCGCAGGGACGCTGGACCGGTAACGGCAGCACTTTCTCGGCAACGAAAAGTTGAACACCCCTGCGGGTTGTTTTTTCTAAGGTGACATGCCCTTGTCACCTTGCTTACCCCCGGTGTACTTGCGTTCACCTATTCGGCTGCTCAGGGTTGGAGTACTTTTACTCCTGTTCAACCTTTCGAGTCTCTGCCATGCAACCCACGCTCACCCTCGGTGAGTGGTACGAAGACTTCTTCCTGCGCTTGTTCCATAGTGACGCTCGACCGGCAACGGTTCGGGAATATCGTTGCACCCTCAGAATGTGGGCCAAGCACTCGAAGAATCTGCCACTTCAGGAAATCGACCAGATGGAATTGGCTTCTTTCATCGCTTCGCTAAAGTGTGGCAAAGCCACCGCTGCGAAGCATTGCCGTCAACTCAATCACTTGCTCACCAAAGCAGGGCAGCCAGGGCCGCGCAATCGAGATGCAATCGGAATGCTCGAAGTGGCTCCCTGGTTCAGGCCGCCACGGTCTGAAATCCGTTTACCACTCGTGCCAATTGATTCGGATGTTCATCGGTTCGTTGAACGTGCTCCCATTGATTTGGCACTGTTCGCGGTGTTGGCTGCCACGACTGGCTCAAGACAAGGAGCCATTCGATCGCTCACGGATGAAGCCGTGGATCTCACTAACGGAGTGGTGAGGTTCCCGGCTCATTCTGACAAGAAACATCAAGAGAGAATCAAGCCTATCGGCTCGATTGCTTGTGCGTGGTGGCGGGAGCTCGGAAGCGAACGAAAGCACTGGAAGGTAGAAACTTCCAGCTTTTGCCGCCGTTGGAAACGCCACGCAAAAAAAGCAGGAACGCCAGGCCTTCGGCCTCACGGCCTCAAACGATGGTGGGCGGCTCAACTCATTCGAGCGGGTGCTTCGCCGTGGGCTGTGAAATATGCTCTCGATCACGCCCAGCGTGATGTCACAGGAATCCATTATCTGGCACCGTTCGACGAACTTTCACGTCTGGTAATCGAAATCGACTTGCCACTCAGTTTTCAACACCGACTCAATTCTCATCTGACGGAGAAAAAAAAGAATGCGATTCAAGTTTGATAACGACCTGTTCGTAGTCGAGATGGAAGTCATCCATCAACTGAAAGATGCAGTTTTGGAAGAAGCACTTCTTGCTCACTCGACCAATGAGAAAGCAATTTCCATGTGCTCGTTGGCGGTGGATGGTTACCCGGCAGGCACCGTGCTGGTGCTCGCAAAGTGCGACATGGACCGCGGAAGAATCATCGACGCA
>JAJRUA010000002.1 GCA_024278035.1 Planctomycetota bacterium
GGCACCCGCTGTAAAAGCTCCGGCGGCTGACGCCGACGGCTCGCCTTACTTTCTTTGCTGGGTTTCTAGGTTTAGACTGCGCCCACCTCAATTTTGCGAACCTCATGAGCCCCCCCTGATGAAAGTCCTCCTAGCCAGTCCTCGTGGTTTTTGTGCGGGGGTGAATATGGCGATCCAGTCGCTCGACTTGGCGCTCGAGGCGTTTGGGGCACCGATCTACGTTTATCACGAAATCGTCCACAACAAATACGTCGTCTCACAGTTTGAAGAGCGAGGGGTCGTTTTTGTTGAAGACTTAGAAGAAGCGCCCACCGGGGCAACGCTTCTCTTCTCCGCCCACGGTGTGTCTCCCGAAGTGCGCAAGGCAGCGGCAGCGCGGAACCTGACGGCGATCGACGCCACTTGTCCGCTTGTGACCAAGGTCCACCTCGAAGCAATCAAGTACGCCAAGCAGGGGCGCACGATCGTGCTGATCGGTCACGAAGGGCATGACGAAGTCATCGGCACGATGGGCGAAGCCCCCGAGGCGATTCGGCTGGTCGAATCGCCCGAGGATGTTGATCGACTGGAAGTTGCCGATCCGAATCGGTTGGCTTATCTCACGCAGACAACACTTAGCGTGGACGATACGAGCCGCATCATCGCCCGGCTGCGTGAACGCTTCCCTAAAATCGTCGGCCCCCCGAAGGCCGATATCTGCTACGCGACGCAAAACCGACAGGAAGTCGTTGCCATCCTTTCCGGCGAAGCGGACCTGACGCTTGTCCTCGGCAGCCAAAACAGTTCCAACAGCCAGCGACTGGCGGAATTGTCGCGCGAGCACAACGTCGCCGCCCAATTGATTGACGGTCCGCAAGATTTGCGAAGCGAGTGGTTCGACGGCGTCGAGACGGTCCTCGTCACTGCCGGTGCGAGCGCCCCCGAGACCACCGTCGAAGCCGTTCTCGATCATCTGCGAGAAACGTACGGCGCCACGATCGAGCCAAGGTTACTGCGAGAAGAAAGTGTCTCGTTCCCCTTGCCGAGGGAACTGCGGGGGGTAACCTAACTTTTTCGTCGGCGGGAGAAGAGCGTCATTGCAATAAGAGAGCCGCTGGCAAAAGCTGAGAACTCGGGTACTGCTGCTACGGAGCCGATGAAGCCGATGTCGATAAACGAACCGATCGTCGTTTGGCTGATGAACGAGTTGCCGTTGATCCAGCCGGTCATTAGTTCGTCACGCATGTCACGCCCCAGGCTGTCCGTGATGCCGGTCAAGCCGGCACCTCCGTTGACCTCGTTCCAATGGCCTTCGGCAGTCCCTGCGCCACCTCCCAACTCGACATCCGCCGCTCCCGCTTGACCAAACTCGGCCTGCCAGGCGGCGTTGGCGTTGGCACCACCGAACTCACCCGTGCCACTGGTATAGACGCCGTTGTTGGCCCACAGCGTGCCGAAGCCCAGCACATGGGCCATCTCGTGCAACACCACATCGGCAAACAGGCCATTCGTCACAAGGTTCCCAGCATCCGCGTCATCAAACGACATTATTCCGTCGGTCGTGAGGATAAAACCAGCGGCATCCAGGGCAACCTGAGTCGGCCCTGCAAAACCAAGCACCCCGCCCACACCGTCGTTCGGTGCCAAAACGGCGTTGATAAAAACGGTTGTCAGTGGGGTGCTTACGGGTTGCCCAAGGTAGCTACTCCCACTGGAGACCGCTTGGATGCTGCCGTCTTGGTAGCCAACGAGCAAGGATTCCCACGTGTTGGCGGCAGCCGCGAAGAACGGCTCGAACTGCGACGGTCCTGAGTAGTTGACCTGGATCGCAAGCGACGCCCGCGCCGAGGGGGCCGCGCTCAAAAGAAAGAGACCCAATAAAAGCGCCAAAGCGAATCGGAGCATCATCATCACCAGCAAAAGAAGATTGGAGAGGAGGTGACGACCTTCTTTCGTCAAGCAAACACGATAGGCTCCTGCCGATCACACCGCCCGCATTATAGGCAAACCTCCTCGCCTTTGCCAGTATCTTTTTGGGACGAAAAGCATCGGTTTTGCGAGTAATTTAGCTACTCGCACTCCGATAACTTTGCAGCGCCCTCTGGAATATCCACCGGCTAACGACCAAACCAGTCACGGCAGCCGCCAAGGCAAAGAACATCAGGAAACCGTATTCAGGACGAAACGGCTTGGCCATGATGCGCGCTGGCACGTTGATAACCACCAAAATGGGGATCACAAACGTGAACACCGTGCGGAGCGAATCACCGAGCATCGACCCGCCGTAAATCTCCATCGGATAACGCGAAAAACTGGTGATATAGAACCAGAAATCGTAGAGCGATTGGTTTCGGCCAAGCCAAATGCTGGTCGCCGCAAGGGTCATCATCACGCTATACAGCAGCGCGACGCCTGCCATGATAAAAAACGGGTACAGCAAGAGGGCCCTCATGTCGGGCCGACCCGGCAGTTGTGAGAGCGAGTACACCAGCAAAACGACCGCAACAAAAAAATTGCCCAGCGAAGACCAATTGAGCTTGCGCATCGAGATAAGAAACTGCGTATCGATCGGCTTGAGGAGCGCAAAATCGAGCCCCCCGGTCCGAACCAATTCGCTCATCTCTTGCATGTTGGGCATGAAGAAAATTTGCACCTGGCTGTTTACCAGGATTGTCGTTGCGATAAAGACGAAGAACTCGTACTTAGTCCAGTCAGCGATCGAGTCGGTGTACTGATAGATCAGCAGGTAGAACCCCAGGTTCATAAATATCCACACCGTGCCGGTCACCAGCTCGATCCAAAAGTTCGAACGGAACGACATGTCGCGGACGAGACTATTGCGTGCGAACGTGAGGAAGACGCGGATGTAGAGGAATGCGGAACTCGGATTGCGGATTGCGGAATTGCCTTTCATTAAAATCCCCTTGCAACGCTACAATTGTTCGCTCTTGTAAACCCAATCACTTTTTGTCTTTTTTCATTCGGCAATCCGAATTCCAACTTCCGCATTCTGTTCATCCTCCGAAGCCACTGTAGCGGAGCATGCCTCGTCGCATCGCCAGGCGGCTTGCACCGAAGAAGAAGACGATCCACGCGGCTTGGGCGACCAAGCCCCCTATGAGCTGGGCCCCTTCGATCTTGCCCAAGTAAACCGCCGCGGGAAAATAGGCCAGGTACTGAAGCGGCTGGTACTTCAACACGGCAGCTAGACGCGTTGGCAACGATTCGTTCAAGAA
>JAJRUA010000054.1 GCA_024278035.1 Planctomycetota bacterium
GGGGTCCTCTACGGTAGACTCGCAAGACGTTTCATTGGGCTTGCGAGTCGTGGCTGTGCTAATGCGCGCAAAATCCTGTTCTCGGGCGATGAAAGCCTCGACAACGCTTGGATCAAACTGCTCAGCATAGCGGCTGGCAATCCACTGCTGCACTTCTCCGTGAGAGGCTGCCTCTTTATAGGGACGATCGGTCGTCATAGCATCGTACACGTCGGCAAGGGCGACAATGCGAGCCGCTAGCGGAATTTCTTTTCCCTGCGTGCCGTTTGGGTAACCGCCGCCGTCCCAGTGTTCGTGATGAGCAATCGCAATTTCCTGAGCAAGCTCCAGGAAAGGATCTCTTTCGAGTTGCCGACGGATTGCAGCCAGACTTTCGCTGCCTAGCAGGGTATGTAGCTCCATCGCCCGGCGCTCGGTGGGAGTCAGCTCGCCTCGTTTGAGTAAGACAGCATCGGGAATCCCTGCTTTACCAATGTCGTGCAATGAGGAAGCAATCGCCAAATTGGCAACAAAATGATGGTCAATTTCTTGATGCGTCTTCGCAAGCTCTGTGGCGAGAATTATTACGTAGGAACGGATGCGATCTAAATGTTCTCCTGTATCACAATCGCGTGACTCGGCCAGTTTAGCCAAAGCAACAACCACTGCGTTTCGGGAATGCAAAAGCGATCGAGTTCGCTCCTGGACTCCCTCCTCCAGTCGAGCATTTGCTTTCGCTATTCCTGCCTCGTATCGATCGGACAGAAAAATAGTGATCAATGCCGTTGCGCCGACAATGAACGCGGTGAGAGCGTAACCCATCTGCATGACGGGACGAACGATCGACGCAACGAATAATTCGATGGACCTATCTCGCTGGTAAACCGCCATAATGGCGTTAAGTTTAGGCAGACCGTATGCCGTCACGAGGTGAAGATCGCCATCCAGCTCGACTTTCCCCTGGACAACGTGACCGTTGGCGGCCTCGACCTCACGCATCGCAGTAATAATCGAAACAGAAGATTCGCCACGCAAAAGCAAGCAACTACCGGGAAAAAGCCGTAATAAACCCGGGTCTTCTGGCAAGTCGGGATGACAGATCATAGCGCCATTGTCGTATCGCATCAAACAGGCGAAGCCTTCGTGCGGAATTTGTGTCTGCTCACATAAGCTCTGAACTTGAAGCCAACCCGAGGTTCCCGGCTCGACATTCTTCAACGTCAAGCCCGAGGTTTTTGCCGCTAGTTCCTGGGAAATTGCTTTCCCCTGAGAAACCACATTGTGATGAACCACCATCTCAAATTCTTGCCAGAGCCAACCGGTTGTCCAAACGACCCCGAAGCCTAGGCATGCCGCTTGGCTAGTAACAAGCATCGCCACCAAGAAAAAACGGCTCTTTATTCGCATCGATATCTGCCCCACAGACGAAATGACTCTCGAAAAGCCACGCCATCCAATCCTTCTTTTTCGGTTGCCCCACTGCCTGCCCATACTCCTTGCAAGAGTAGCTTGCCGTTTCACCAACGTAATTCAGCCTAAAGGCAAGAAAGCTCTCGTAGCCAGTTCCTACCTCTCATAAAGTGTATTATCGATACCAACGGCTTGACCCGACTCCAGCAAGCAGGACAATCAGCAAGCAGAGTCCGAGGCAAGTCAAAATCGCTTCGACCGATACAAACGATTCCAACCCCCACCTCCTCCCATGTCTTTGCTGATCCAAAATGGCCGCATCATTAGCGAGCACAACGATTTCGTAGGGGATATCCTCTGCGAGGGCGAAATTATTACTCAAATTGCTCCGCACCTCGAGACGCCCCCCGACGCTGAAGTGATCGATGCTACGGGGAAGTACGTGTTTCCTGGTTTCATCGATCCTCATGTCCACATTCATTTGCCCTTCATGGGAACCCATGCCAAAGACACCTACGAAACGGCCAGCCAGGCGGCGTTGGTGGGCGGGACGACAACGCTTATCGAAATGTGTTGCCCCAACCGAGAGGACGAACCCTTAGAAGCCTTTGAGCTTTGGCATTCCAAGGCAGCCCAATCGGCCTGCGACTATTCATTCCACATGGGCGTCTCTCGTTTCGACAACCTCGCAGAATCGCAACTGCGCGAGATTGTTAAACGAGGCATCGCTTCGTTCAAAGTTTTTTTAGCCTACAAGGGCGCATTCGGCCTAGCCGACGAAGAGCTATTTGCCACGCTCTCGCTTGCCAAAGAGCTAGGCGTAATCGTCACCGCGCATTGCGAGAACGAAACACTTATCACCGCTCTACAGCAACGACTCCTTGCCGAGGGGAAAACAGGCCCCGAGTGGCATGAACCCTCGCGTCCTCCCAGCGTTGAGGCAGAAGGGGTCCATCACTTGATGACTTTTGCCGAGCTTACCGGCTGCCATGTTTACTGTGTCCACACGTCCTGCCGGGCAGCTTTAGAAGTGGCCCAAGCGGCCCGACTGCGAGGTGTTCGGGCGTGGATTGAAACGGTTATTCCCTATCTTACGCTTGATAAATCTTACGCTGAACAACCCAATTTTGAAGGAGCCAAGTATGTGATGTCGCCACCGCTGCGTGACCCTTCTGAGCAGGCTTTCCTCTGGTCTGCGATTCGCTCGCGGCTCATTAGCACAGTCGCAACCGACCATGCACCTTTCGATTTCGCCGGTCAAAAAGAGATGGGGCTCCACGATTTCACGAAAATACCCAACGGCATCCCCTCGATTGAAAATCGCATCAACTTGCTTTACACCCATGGGGTTTGCCGAGGCCAAATCGACCTCAACACTTTCGTCGACGCGGCAAGCACCCAGGCGGCAAAGCTCTTTGGGCTTTATCCTCGCAAGGGCACAATCCAAGTCGGAAGCGACGCCGACTTAGTCCTCTACGACCCCGACTACCGCGGCAAACTCTCGGCTTCGACTCAGCTAATGGACGTCGACTACAACGCGTACGAAGGTTGGGAAATCGAAGGACGGCCAAGCACTGTCGTTCTGCGTGGACAGATCCAATCTCGCGACGGAAAATTCGTCGGAGAGTTGGGAAGCGGGCAATTCCTCGCCCGAGAGCCCACCCATTTTTAGTGTGCTAGACGCCGGTTATTCGGGGGATGGCAAGCCTATAGAGTAGCAGTCCAAAACTTCTACCCCCGAGCCAAGTCGTTGCTCTGCCGCACAAAATCGTCTCCACTCCATTGGTCGTCTGCCTCAACTACCTTTTTTTTGCCTTGATCCTCTGTTCGAGCTGCTGCTTGCTGTTCGACGAGATTGGAATGGGTCGAAAAATACTCGAGGCTCTTGCCTTTGAAATCTTCTAGCGTGTTAAAACCATGCTTATCCATGAAAGCCAACAGGTCCTCCTTCATGGAGCGAACGATCCCATAACCGTGCTTCATCACGCCCGTGCAAACTTGGACCGTGTCGGCGCCGAGCAAAAGAAACTGGGCTGCATCGTCGCCTGTTTCGATGCCACCAATGCCGCTTAAACTGCGACCGGGGAATTCGTCGCGAATTACGTTTGCAATTTCCATGACCATACGGAGCGCAATCGGCATGATAGCGCGAGACGAGTAGCCCCCGACAGTCGTGTATCCGGCAACCGTTGGTTCAGGACGCAGCGTTTCGAGATCGACCCCAAGTACGCAGCGAATCGTATTGATCGCACTCACGCCTTCGCAGCCGGCAAGAAATGAGGCTCGCGTCGGATCTTCGATGTGCGTGACATTCGGGGTCATTTTGGCCCAAACAGGAATCGTTGCCACCGCGTTGACCCAACCGGCGACTTCTTCGAGCAACTCAGGATCTTCTCCCATCGCCGAGCCCATCTTTCGTTCGGGCAACCCGTGGGGGCAAGAAAAGTTCAATTCAAACGCGTCGACTCCCAGCTCTTGGCACCGCTCGACAATCTCGACCCACGCATCGCGGCGATATTCTTCCATGATCGAAGCGATAAGGATACGATCGGGATACTTATCTTTCACGGCTTTGAGTTCTTCAACCCAGACATCGAAACTCCGATCGCTGATCAGTTCGATATTCTCCCAGCCAATGATCTCGGAAGAATCGCGTGCCCGTAATCGGGCGTAGCGAGGCTGAACATTCACGACTTTCGTAGCATCGAGGCTAATCGTTTTACAAACAACGGCTCCCCACCCCTCGTCGAACGCCTTGCCAATGATGTTGCCGTTGGTGCCGGGGGGGCCTGAGGCAATGATAAAAGGGTTAGGCAGTTTGAGGCCGTTTACGGTTGTTTCTAGAGTTGCCATTGCTCGGTTTCTTCAAACTCTCTGTTGGCCTATGGATGGACAATTCCATCGTAGGTCTCGGGGCGACGATCTCTGAAAAACTGCCAGGTGTTCCGTACTTCACGAATCTGATCTAAATCCATGTCGGCAATGACGATTTCATCCTGATCGCGAGATCCTTCAGCAAGAATCTGCCCCCGAGCGTCGCCAAAATAACTTTGGCCATA
>JAJRUA010000055.1 GCA_024278035.1 Planctomycetota bacterium
GGTCGATGTACCGCAACTATGAGACCAGCGTGGCGATTCAGTGCTTACAGACGGCCGGCACCTTTCCTCACGCCGATCCCAAGTACCGTGAGCCGCTTACGGGTGCAGAACGATTCATCAAGGGCTTGCAGTGGAACGAAGAGGAAGGCCACGACTCGTCGAGTCCCAGCTACGGCGGAGCCGGCTATGGCCGACATCGTCGGCCCGATTTATCGAATACTTCGTACCTGATTGATGCGCTCAAGTCACTAGGTCGGGACGGAAATGACCCCGCCATGCAGCGGGCACTTGCCTTCGTCAGCCGGACGCAGAACTTGGAGACCCAGCACAACAACACCCCGTTCGCCGCCAAGGTGAACGACGGCGGTTTTTATTACACCCCTGCTGCGGGCGGTTCGAGCCAAGCGGGCGAAACGCCCGGCGGCGGTTTGCGAAGCTATGGCTCGATGACCTACGCCGGTCTGAAAAGCATGATCTACGCCGGCGTCGGACCCGAAGACGCACGGGTAATAGCAGCCACCCATTGGATTGAGCAGCATTACACGCTCAGCGAAAATCCTGGCATGAGGCCTGGCATGGAAAAGGCGGGGCTGTATTACTACTACCACACTTTTGCTAAAGCGCTAGACGCGGTGGGCATGCGGACCGTTGTTGATGCGGATGGCACCGAGCATGACTGGCGAGCCGAACTTGTCGCCAAACTGGCTGCTGAACAGGGCACCGAGGGAAGCTGGATCAACACGAATGAAAAATGGCTTGAGGCGGACCCGAATCTAGCAACAGCGTTTGCACTACTAGCACTTTCTTATTGCGACGCCAAGTAACTTGGCAATTCGGTATTTCCGTGGGTAGGCCGTCTACTAGCAAGAAACAAGACCTCCGCTCACGATAATACCGGACGGACCAAAAACCTTGAGGGTTAGCACCTCTGATATCTCTGTTGGCTAAGACCTTCGTTCCGTCGAGGTTCATATTTCTATCGGGGGGCTGACGCCCGGCGCTCGCTTATTCCCCCTCGAAACGATCGACGATTTCGATACGGATTTCATTGCTATTGCCACGAAGATCGGGGGCGTACATGGCTGAAATTTGCGTCGGAAGAGCGGCAAACGTGCCGGGGGTTTCGGCTCGTAAACGGTAACGTAGCGTCTGTTCGCCCCGGGCAAGATGCGAGACGTAAAACAGCACCCGTTGGTCTCGGAACTCGGTGTAAGCGTTCAAGCCACCACGCCGACTGTAGCCGCTACGGACTTCAACCGGCTCACAGCCTGCCGGCTTGGGGTCTTCGATCAGCAGGTACTCGTAATCGTTTTTGCTGGTGAGATTCAGTTCCACCTCGATCAGATCGCCGCTTTTTATTGATCCAAGATTCGGCAAAGCAACCCGACGGTACTTTTCGATTTTTATGGACCGGGCACCACCACGAGCATCGACTGCGGTGTCAGCCGCTTCGATCGGTTCCAGTCGGTAGAGCTTGCGTTCAACTCGCAACTCGATACCTGCGGCGCGAATATCGGGCTCCAAGGAAAAATTGGAGAGCGACGCCCCCACATAGAGCCGCCCCTCGCCCGACTTGCGTAGCTCAAGCGTGTGGCGCCCTGCCGAAAGCTCTTCACCTTGCAAGACGAAACGGCCTTCTCCGCGAAGTGCCTCGGTTGGGGTGATCGATCGAGTCTGGCGACGTTGGCCGTCGATCCATATCTCAATCTCCATTGCCTCCTCGCCGATCACCCCGTTTTTGATCACCCCGTTTTTGATCACCCCGTCCCGGATCACCTCGCCACTTGCTAAGGCGTAGTCGGCCAGCGCTTCGATCACCAGTGCCGTGTCACGGGTGCTGTTCCAATGCTTGGCGGCACGACGGTTATTGAGCAGGTACTTTACTAGGCGGGGGGCTAACTCTCCCTTGGGATCAACCGCGGTAAGCAGCTTGAGGAAGTAGGCGTGTGCCTCAAACTCACTGCCGTACCAATACCACCATTGCCCGCCGGGTAAGTTGAGATAGGCGGTTTGGTTTTCGTCGTCCTGGGCGACGAACTGCCGAAGGTTACGCAGGACCCGGTTCCTTTGATTGAGAATCTGTTTGGCCGGTGCAGGCCCCTCCGACTCAAGATGCAAGGCCATGCCCAGCATCGCCAGGCTATAGGGTGGCAACCCCAAACGATCGGCAAACAAGTGCTCTCGCATCGCTTTGTTGTAACGGCCTGCCTGGGCGAGGGTGAGTTGCACGAGTACATCAAGATTGTCGGTGCGGAGTTTATAGAAACGGTCGCGGTCCTTCGGTTGGCCTTCACCATCGACATTGGCAAGACCAGCAAGCTGCTCTTGACGATAATGTTCAAGCCAATCGATACCGCGTCCAATCATCCCTTGCGGCACGTCAACGCCACTACGCTGGGCAATCAACAAGCCACGTACAACAACGGCGGTCGTGTGTGGCGTGCTACGCTCATGAAAACCACTGAACCATCCCCATCCACCATCGGTTAGCTGCATCTCTCCGAGTCGGCGGACTCCTTTTGTAAGGACCCGGTCGAGTGCTTCCGTCTCGAAAATAAGAGGGTGATCGGTCTCTTTTTCCTCTTCCCCTAGAACGGGCTTCAAGTCTTCTAGGTTGATCCCTAGTTGCTTGAGGGTTTGTCGAGTGATGGCGGCGGGGAGGAAACGGTTGAGTGTTTGTTCGGTACAGCCGTGAGGGTACTCGATCAAGTAAGGCAGTGCGTCGAGCATCGCCCCTACGAGGGTTGGCGTGTAACGAACCTCTAGTCGCGTCGCTTCAGGCCGGCGGCGATCGGGGCCGTTGATCTCAAACGTTGCGAGGCGTTCCTCGGGGCCGATCACGGCACTAAACGACTCGACACGCTCGGCCCCGTGAACAAGCACCGGCAGGGGCAATCGCATGGCGTCGGACGTTGAAACGACCGTCTCTGGCTCTTCATCGCCTATCGGCGTTGCAATCGCGGTGGCCCGTACGGTGGCGGCGTGTTCGCGGTCAGCACGGACCAGCCAATCAATGCGAGTCTCGCCACCCGTTTCGATTTCGACGGTCTGTTCTGGTGTGCCTAATAATTCAATCACCCCCGTAGCAGGATCGACCGCCAAGCGAACACGGACCGATTGGGCCGTTGGCAGTTCGTTACGCACAATGGCTGAGAGAATTGCCTCGTCCGTTTCGACCAAGAACCGAGGCGTCTGGAGTCGTAGCATCAAATCCTTGCGAGTCGTCACTTCGGCCTCGGCCTCGCCCACACTCGCCCCGCCGGCAAGAGCCCAGACACGGACGCGCCAAGCGGTCAGGCTCTCAGGCATTGTGAACGGGACTTCGGCAAAGCCATCGGCATCGGTTGTTACGGAACCAACCCACAGGGCCGTATCAGCAAAGTTTGAGCGGACGTTGACTGCCTGCACGGCGGCATCGGGCGGTACGGCTACCCCAGCATCCACCTCAACCGAATCGCCTCCCTCCATAGCGGACATTGCCATCAACCCCACTCCGCGCCCGCTCCCCAGTTGTCGTGAGGAATGCCTTTCTAGGATTCTACTTTTTTCGAGAAGATGGTTGTTAATGACGTACCCAAAAATCCCTAACGGTAGCATCACGGGCCTATCTTTTGGAGAAACGGGCGATTCCATTCGGGCAAGGCTGTGGTAGGTCACGGCGTGGTGCGAGCGACGCCAGTCCCAGAACAGTTTGCGAATGTCTTGAATGGTGTCGCCTCCAGCGATGGCGTCGATCGAGCGGTCGTAAATGGCAATGGTCGCTTCGCCGAC
>JAJRUA010000056.1 GCA_024278035.1 Planctomycetota bacterium
CCGTGTCAAATTGTGAAAAACTGGGTGGGGTTGTAGCAACCACGCTCTGGCTACGGGACCGCGAATTTGGAGCAGCGGTGCCGGATCTTCGTCTCCAAAATATTCATGCCCTATTCGGGGTTCTCCTGAGCCGATAAATATTGCTAGCAAGTTCCTACCAGGTCGAGGGGGTAATCTCGCATTGGAGGAAATATTGGCATGCGTAAGTACTTCACCGTTTCGATACTGATAATCGCAGTAGCAGTGGCCTTCGGTGAGGGTTTTGTTTTTGCCGAGGAAGCCGTGTCTGCGAGCCTTCGCATTGACCATACCGTTGATGCGAAGATTCCGATCTTTCGACATAGCACTTACCCTGAGGCTTGGACTGCTGCTCAGAAGAGCAATCGTCCGATTCTTGTCTACATAAGCATGCCGAATTGTCCCTATTGCGTGAAAATGGTCGAGAAAACCTATGGGATTCCCGCAGTTGAAAATTTGGTTTCTAGCTCGTTCGAAACGGTCTATGCCGGGCGATTCTCACATGCCAAGCTGGTTCAGATGTTGAAGGTTAAGTGGTATCCCACGACGGTTTTGGTCGGGCCTAACAATAAGGTTTTGGATGTGATTGAGGGTTATGTCGATTCAAAGACCTTCCAGCGGAGGTTGCAGACGGGGCTGGCGGCTGCTGCTTCGCCGACCAGGACCCGCTAAGGGCTGCTCTCTGGTCGAGGACGGTGCCTGCCAGGCGGTCCTAACCAGAAAAATCACTCCTCGACGGGCGAATCTGGCCCTTTTTTTCTGTTCTGTAGTCGTTCTCACAGTTTTTTGTGCCCCTTCTCCCGATCATAGGAGATAGCGATGGCAGTGCCGTTTGACACGGCAGCGATTGTCATGTCAAAGAACGATTTTTCTCAGCAGGTTGGTTCGTTATGAAAAGAAGTGTGCTCCTTAATTTCCTGGCCGTTGTTATGGTGTCTGCGATCAGCTCGGACGTCCTAGCACAAAGTGGCCAACGTTTCTCTAGACGTTCGCGAGGGTTGTTTACCCAATCGAGCGTCGAGCAGGGTTGGAAGTCTGCTGTGGCAGAGCAAAAGACTTTGGTGGTGATGTTTAAGTCGAGTCATTGTATTTACTGTACCAAGATGCTTTCAGAGACTTTTGGCAATCCGGCGATTCAGCGGATGTTGGCCTCGGATACCGAGACCGTGTTGGCCAAGGCGGAGGACTATCGTTCGCTGATCCAGCGAATGGAGATTCGTGGTTATCCCACGACGCTTTTGATTTCTCCTCAGGGTGAAGTACTCGATTTGGTGGAAGGTTTTCTCGACGCGAGGGCCTTTGCTAAACGAATTAGTCCGATCTTAGCAAAGCAACAGGCCCAGCGCGAAAGCGGCGCTTCAACCGCTTCGATCCAGTCGTCTACGGTAGGCCGCTAGTAGGCGTTTCTTTGCTTTTCTCTCGGCCCCCCTCTCTTGGGGTTTTGTCCCATGAGTAGGGGTCCCATGTTTTGGGACTTAATTCGGGTGTTTTGTCCCTTGAGGTTTTCGATTGGGACGAAAATCGTAGGATTTGCTGCATGGGCGAGGGGACAAAATAGGTTGAATTTAGGACTTTTGGTGCCTCGGGTTGGGACAATATTATTGGCGATGCTTCAAGGGAATTTTTAACGCTGAGTTCGGAGAGGATCGCAGAGTTGCTGTTGGGAAGTTTTCTCCGCGGGCTCTGCGTTAAAACTGTTTGTCGTTGGTCTTTTAAGAAATTGTTGTCCCGGGGATTATCGCATTTTGGGAATGAGAATGCGACGGTTGTTTTTGGCCAGCAGCTGCGGGTGATGGCGTGCTTTTTGAGGGGGGCAATCTACCGCACCTTGACGCTTTCGATTGCTCTGGAATCGGTACTCGACGCCTTAGAATTCCAAAGAGAACCTCGTAAGATGTGCGCATGAAACAACTTACATCACGACAGGGCCATTCGTTCTTGGCACCTTCATTTCCATTTCCATGACTCCGTACAGGGTGTGTGATTGAAACTCAGACGCGAGCGAGCAATCTCTTAATACCGCCAGACAAAATTTGATCGATTGCCGCGTCGCACCACGCGACGCTGACGGCATAGCCTCCTTGCGGATAGGCATCGGCTGTCGGGATGTAAAATGGGCCGCCGTCACCATACGCGGCGCAGGCTACAAAGCGATCAGGAGCGGCCGCTTGAGCACGCAACTGGTACTCGATGAAACATTCCGCGGGCAAGTGCAGCAGCGAGACCTCGTTGAGATGCAGGGAACTGAGCGTAATCGGCTGCATCGCACGGACGCGGCGAATCCAGGCGACGGTGTAGGAGGGGCGATTGCGGCTGACGACCTTCTGGCTGCGATCCGAAATCTGACGCATTAGAGCCTCCTCGTCAAAGCGTTTGTCGACCGGCGGCAGGATGTCTTCTGTTTCCCAGCGGACCGATTCGATGATCTGAGGATCGAGATTCTCTTCCGAAGCGACGATCCCCTTCAGCATCCGCTGCGTGAGGATCGGACGCATTTCATGGGAACCGTTGTTGTACTTGCCAGCCCCAATGTTCCCGCCGCAGCCGTTGAAGTAGAGATGCGTGCAATCCGGCTCCTGTTGTTGCCGTTGCTTACGAGCAAGGCCACAGAAATCGGCGCTCACCCGTCCGTCTCCATAGTAACTCATCGGATGGCAGGCATAGTAGTGGCAAGCGAGCAGCTTCTTTCCCTGATTGTAAAATGCGACCGTTTTGAGCATCGGATCGATCAACCCTTCCGGAAACGCATGATGCTCCGGCTTCGGTGAACTACTCCCACGCTGTGAGACCACCTTTCCTTCCAGTCCCAGAATCCGCCGATTCCCTGCCACCTTCTCGACTCGCGCTTCGCCATGCGCAACATGAGTCACCGGTGTTGTTTTCTTGAGAGCTTCGCCCACCGCCATCCGGGCAGCATCGAGACATTGGCGGAAGAAGTCCCGCTCGATAATGTGCGGCAGGTCTCCCTGCTCCAGAACGATTGACTCCGCATCCAGACAGGCAAACGGAGCGTTGTGCTGATGAACGCAGTGGACCGTTACACGGTCGATGCTCGTCCCCGCCGCCTCGGCCAGCGCCTCTCGCCAGCGTAGGTGCGCGGAATTCAACAGCCCGGTCCAGTCGACAACGCAAACTACAATCGGCTTTCCCGCTCCAAGCAAGACGTAGCCGATCGCTTCAAGAGGATCGTCAACCTCGACCACCGGCTTGATCCACCCTCCGCACAAAGAGTGCCCCATCGGCGGTGTGACGTCGAAGCGGAAGCGAGCCAGATGCAAATTCCCGCCCGCCGACCCTTCTCCTGCCCACAGAGGAGCCCTTGCCCACAGGGGAGCCAACCCTCCTGCGGCAACGGCCTTCGCGGAAGTGCCAAGAAACACTCGACGGTTGAGTCCTGCCTTGAAATTAGCTTTCATCATGTCCGTTTCCATTCGCTCTTGAGGATGTTTCTGGCTGCTAGTGCTTTGTCACAGATTAATCTTAGGGTAGACGGACTTGAGTTTACAGCGTGCGTCGTCGGTTTTCATTTGCCAGTTGACCCCTCGTTGGGCCTCAGTAACGTCCGTTGCCCATGCCGAGGTCTCCTCGCGTAGTTCTTGGGCCGAGCCTATGCGTCGCCCCGCGGGGGAGAAACGGGGACAGGTCCAATACTGTTCGGCACACCGATTGCTGTTGATTTTTTCGAGCTTGAAAAACTGTTCCTGACGTTTTAGTTCGTCAGGTTTGGTGAAAAGTTGGCAGGCGAGTGCCATGC
>JAJRUA010000057.1 GCA_024278035.1 Planctomycetota bacterium
AGTGGGTACTGGCATGAACGCACTACTCTCTTGAAACGCACCAAATTAGGCGACGACCACCCACTCTACCTCCTGAACTTTGTGTCCTTCGTTCTCTTAGTGGTTAAAAACCCCCAGCCTTTTTCCGTGAACGGTTACAACTTTTCTGCACACGTTGCTCTCGAACCGGCCAAAAACAATCTTCGCATTCCCGCCCCAAAAATGCGATAATCTCCGCAGCACAAGTTCCACAGAAGCAGGCCGGAACAAGTTTTACGCAGTTCCGGCCTACACCCCAGCATTCCGGTTTCCGCAATCCGACTTTCAAATTCAATTCGTAATTTTGTCCCAAGAGAAGGCACCAAAAGTCCTAAATTCAAGCTATTTTGTCCCACTCGCCATGCAGCAAACCCTACGATTCCCGATTCAATCGAAAATCCCAAGGGACAAAACCCCAATAGAGGGGGTGTAGCGCCAACTTGCCCGTACGCTATCGACTCTGAACACTCACCCCGTTTGCCGACAGTCGGGTCGTCCGGATGGCCAAGTCGTCGATCTGAGCTTTGCCAAGCCCCGAAAGCGCGATCGATACCGTCACCTCTCCGTCGCTTGGCACGGTACGAAGAATCCGGAAACGTTGCCACGAGGGAGCTTCAGCGATGCGAAGAGCCATCTCGGGCCCTCCCAGAGAATCGATGACCTGCAAACCGTCGACCGTGCCGATCAACGGTTCAGGCACGCGAACTACCCCGGTAATTTCTACGATTTCGCCGGCTTGAACTTGTACCGCTGCCGTTGTGATCCAAACTGGCGAAGCTTGAACTACCGGCGGCGGACCATTCTCATCCATTGCCTTTGCTTCCAGCTCCAAACAATACGACCCGCTGTTTGGAGCCACAGGCGAGAGCCGAACCGCACTGGCAATTCCCTCGATCGGAAGCTGCCGATGCCGCCAGCCTGCCTTAAGCAAAGCAGGCAAATTTTCGAACCCGCCACCATCAAGGAGGTTTTCCCCCACCGGCGTTCGTGCCAGAGTTTGTTCGAGACCCGCGTGGCCAGCAAACAAGGGCTGAGCTGTTCCGCCGCGCGAAGCCGAGGCATGATCGATTTCGTTAAGTATTTTATCCACCCTATCCGCACTCGAATAAGCCAAGTCGTTGCTCCCGTGTGTCAAGTGTTTGTCGCACATCTGAAGCTCAAGAGCCGCACGTTGCAACAACCCTGTGGCTTGTTCTCGGTTGGCGAAACGAGCCGAACCAGAGAGAGAGGTGTTTATTTCTTGTAATCTTTGCGCGGCAAGTTCCCTACGCAATCGTGAAGCCTGCGGCGCAACCTTGCGAAGATACCGCGCAACCTGCGAGAACGCTTGCGGGTCGTCGGTCAGCAGGATAAACGCATCGGTAGGAAGCGATTCGAGCGTAATACGCACTCCGCCCGTGACGCGCCGATGCCGAAGCCGCTCGGTACCTCCGAGGGTAAGCAAATACGCTTCCGACGATTCTCCCGCCCCAGGCACCGTGAACGAAAGAGGCCCCTCGGTCGAATCGGCTGCCGGGGAAAGCATACTACTTGACCAGTGGATAGGAACCAGCAGATGAGACCGTTCCGCTTTAAGAACAACCGCATTGAGCTGTGGTCGCGAGCTACGCGCCACCTCAAGCACTTTGCCCGAGGCGAGCCAAGGTTCGGCAAAATCAAGCCGGAAGTTGTTAAGCTGAATCGCTTTTGCCCGCCGCTGAGTCGCCAGATCGTTGGCAGCCAGCGAACTATGGGACGCGTAATAGAAGCCTCGACACTTGACGGCAAAGGCTGCCGAAGTAAGAGCTGCGAGCTGCTGGTACGAAGCACCTGCCAGCGAATTGCCCTGCAATCCGGCTGCTTGCAAAGTTTGCGTCGGGCTGAGTTGAGTATCCAAGGTCGTCCAGATATCGGTGCCCGGACGTGCAAGTCGGCGTCTTTGAGTAAGCCAAGTGGCATGGTCCTGCAACGAAGTATTGGTGCCAATCATGGTCCGACCGATCAGCAGCACATCGGCCAACCGCGAGGCTTCGCGCGTAAAAAGTTGGGGCGTGATGAGCATCGGCCGCGTGTCGACCGGGTCGACACGCTTAATCAACTCTTGCCAGCGAATGAGGTGGTCCAGATCTTCCGACGAAAGCTGCTCTCCCAAATCCCAAGCGTACACATCGGCCAGCTCGTCCGCGATGCCTTGTTCGCTAAGCTGCTGGGGCAGAGGGGGAGGGCAAATCAGAGCCAATCCAAGTTTCCTTGCTTCGAGTAATTCGTCGGACGAGGGCAAACGCTTCATTCCCACGACATCGAATCCAAGCTTCGCAAGCAACTCGAACGGCTCACCTTGCCATTGAATAATCTGTGGGATCTGAAATTCCTTCTTTGGCATTTGCAAAATAGAAGCAGCAACCGAAGAGGCCTCTTGATTGTTTCGAGCGCCGATAATTCCATAGACTTCAATTTGATCAATCAAACATTCCGTTAACCCACGACCACCTGGAATAAGTAACACAATCCTTGAAACATACGCACCCCGTTCGTCGAGGTTGCTACCATGCTGGGCTCGCGCCACACGCGTCATCCTTGCAACCAACTGGGGCAGCTCTCCCAAAGTAAGCTGCTCCCAACCCGTCCCACGCCCTAAGGTTCCTCCGCGAACCAAAATTTCAAAAGGCCTGCCCGTAGATGGGTCTTTGCTCCGAGGTAACACAACATTGGCAGCCAATTGCATGCCAGGACGATTGCACATCACCCATGACGAAAAACGAAGCTCGTTTAGCACTGGCGTGTTCGGTAACGGGTAAGCCCATGGAGCCGAGGCTCCTGCGGGGCAAGCCACCCGGATTCGTTCGGAACCCGATCCGAAGCGATGAAACTGCCGATCAACGGCGTGATACACAACTTCCGTACGAACCGTACTTGCCAATCGTTGTAGAATGGTCTTCTGCCCATCCATGTTATCGCGAAGGGCAGGCGGGGAATCGCTCAACGCAAATCCAGGCCAGACCGCTACCAGCAAGATTGCCCAAATGCCTAGCCCAAGGCTTCGCCATCTCTCGGACAAGCGGCACCGAACAGTTGGTCGGTCGGAGTTGCACATGGTTCGCACAGGAGAGGGGGTTACGGCACGACGTGCCGGTTGGGAGGGTTACCAACAACCGCAGGCAACACCCACACGTTGCCAAAGAGCAACATGCGGTCAGGAGCGTGGAATTTGATGTAAGTCATGCTTATAACAGGGTTTCCGGAAATCGGCCAGCTCAATCTGGGGCATTGTGGCAACAGGAGCACGTTCAAGAAAAATCCCTCGTCTCGCCTCTGGATTTGCGCTAAGTCTTTACTGTACAATTACTTGCGTAAGTCTCTGGAAAGTGCTGACTTGTTTGGTACGCATCCTGCTTTATCACGCATCGACTAA
>JAJRUA010000058.1 GCA_024278035.1 Planctomycetota bacterium
GATTGACGCTAAAACCGCGATCGAGAAGTCTCCGTTTCCCCCCTGAGACGATGCGGTAGTTCCCCAGCTCGTCAGTCGTGCTGAGGTGAATCGCGTTTTCACCCGCTGGCAGGCTGCGACGCAACGGCTGCCCCGTGGGCGGATGCAGGACAAAACTAGAAACACGTTGCCGCGCAGGAAGCGGAATGATAACGGTCTCTCCGGCCAAATAGTCGAGCGACCGCTCCTCGCTTTTCGCCAAGTAAGCAACGATTTGATTCGAGAGCGCGACAAACGGCCAAGGCTCGGGGCCTGTCGGAAGAAGGTTCCACGGCTCACGCCCAACGGGCTCGAGTGGATCAGAAACCGCCGTTGCCATGGTAAGCGTTCGCCCACGTCCAACCGGTCGCTCGATAAGTGCCGGTCGGTTATTCGCAAAACGAGCAACCACATAAGAATCGCCCCAGAAGTCGGCAAAGTCCCAATACTGAAACACCGGGTAAATTGGCCAAGGAATCTCATCAGAAAAATCGCGAAACCCTCGCAACACCGGATGATCCAATCGCTGCGGACGAAAGTAAGTTGCAAGACGCGATTTGCGTTTGAGAGCACCCGGCAACAACCGTTGAGGCCGTTTGCGGTTGAAATCGTTAGCACGAGCCCGGTGTCCTAGAAAAATCCCCACCCCTCCTCCTTGGTCGGCATAGTCGACAAGCTTCTGCCAAAGCTCATCCGAAAGCGGTGGCGGATCGACGAGGCAAACCGCGCCAAAACTTTCTAATGCCAGCGTCTGCGCCTTGGCATAACGCGCAGTCGTACATTCAAATTGAGCTGACGCACGGTCGGCAATGAGCGAAGGATCTAATGCTTCACGCAAAAACAGAGCGCCGGTTTCGCCTTCTGCTAACAACAAAACTTGAGCCGCCGGACGAACTTCGACCGAAAAATACCGGACGTTGTCGGCTTGCAACGGATCGGAAGCCGCCAATCGCACCGAGCCTTGATGCACGCCCAAAGGCAAGTCTCCCAGCTCAAAAGTCACCCGGCCCGCCCCCTCGGCGGAAAGTTCTGCTACACGTTGCCCCCGTTTGATTGTCTCGCCCGTGGCATCACGCAGATAGAGTTCTACCAAGGGCTCTTCGGTAATTCCGGTCGCGAGAAGAGGGACTTCGATAGGAAGCGATTCGCCCAGCCGGAGCGTGGTCGATCGTAACTCCAGCGGCTGAAGCTCTAGATTCCGAACTTCTTCGACACCCACATCGACCAAATAGATACGCACGTCAGGCGTTTCGGCCAGTGCTTCGTCGATGCTGCTGAGCGCCGATTCCGTGAACGATTCCGCGTTGAGGTCGGTAAAAAGAAAAATTTCTTGGCGAGAGTCTTCACGCTCGGCGACCAGCTGGAGGGCTTCCCGGACAGCATCCTCAAATGGCCGGGGATTATTCTCGACAGCAAGGTTCTGAACACGCGATTCTGCCGTACCAAGATCAACCGCGAAACCGGCTGCCGAACGGCTCAGATCCACCACGGCAACCTCGGTGTTCTCGGGAAGCTTCTTCAACAGCTCCTGAGCCATCTTGGTTGCTTCTTCTTGCCTCGTACGGTTCTGAAACACATATTGCATCCGCGCCGAATTGTCGATCACCAGAGCAACCGCAAGCGGAGCCCCTTCCTTTCCTCGCAAGCCGCTCCCCTTGAGCATAGGGCGAGCCAGTGCAATAGCAAAGCCAGCAATCAATGCACACCGCAAAGCAAGCAGCAGCAAGTGCCGAAAATTCAGCCGCCGTCGATTCGCCGCTTGTCTATTCTTAACAAACTGCAACGCAGGGAAATCCAGCTTTTTCGGCTGCCGACGCTTAATCAAATGCAGAATTATCGGCACTGCAATAAGCGCGATTCCTCCCAACAATGCCGGCGTCAAAAAACCCATCACTTACCCTCGGCCCCGGCGGTTGATCAAATACTCCGTCAGCGCCCGATCGAACTGCATGCTCGTATCGAGCGGCACATAGTCGATACCACTTTGACGGCATTCCACTTCATACAACGAACGAAAGTTGCGAATCTCCTCAAGGTACTCGCTCCGATAAGCGTCCGCATTTATCTCAAGCGTCTCGTTCGACTCAGGATCACGCAACTCCACGAGTCCCTCGAACGGGAACTCCACCTCGGCTTGGTCGAGCACATGAAACAGAATCACATCGTGCCCTCCATGCCGTAGCCGGCGCAGCGCGGCAATCACCTCGTCCGGGTCGGTCAAAAGATCGCTAAAGATCATCACCAAACTACTATGCTTAAGCATCGCCGCCAGCTGAGTGAGGCTGTGTCCGATATCGGTTTTGTCGCGCGGTTCAAGCTTCGCCAGTATCGAAAGAATATTGCCAATCTGCTGCCGTTTCGACTTCGGCGGCAGGCAATCAACGATCTTTTCTCCAAAGGTAATCAGCCCCACGGGATCGTTTTGGTGGATCATTAAATAACAGAGCGCCGCAGCAAGGCAAATCGAGTATTCAAACTTCGTCAACTCTTGATCATGCGTGTAGCCCATCGACGCGCTAAGATCCATGACCAGGTAGCCGGTGAGATTGGTCTCGGCTTCAAACTTCTTGATGTAATACTTGTCGGTCTTCGCATAGACCAACCAATCGATGTCGTCCGGGTTGTCGCCCTGCGCATAACGACGATGCTCACTGAACTCAACCGAAAACCCATGAAATGGGCTAGCGTGCATTCCCTGAAGAAAACCTTTGACAATAAACTGGGCGCGCAAATCTAGCCGAGAAATATGCCTGATGACTTCAGGTTTCAAATATTTTTCGAC
>JAJRUA010000059.1 GCA_024278035.1 Planctomycetota bacterium
CTTCAGGGCCCGTTTCTTTTTTTAAGAGCTAGGCGAGCGGTCGGGCGTAAGCCCCCCGATAGTAGCAGTTCGACAGGACTCAGCAATTAGGAACGTATCGGGGGGGCTTACGCCCACCGCTCGCCTTCTTCTGAGCCGCCTACGGCAAGAACGCTGCCACGCCGACCACACCAGCCGCTTGGAACCAAGCGGCTCGCCATGTGAACGGAATCGGGTCGATCAGATAGGGAGCACAATCACCCGGTCGGTAATGGCCCAAGGTATAGACGCACTCGTTCGGTGTCTTCAGCCCCATCTTGTAAGGGAGCACAGGTAGCGTGCCAAAGAAATGGGCCCCCGACACAAGGGGCTGCATATAAGGGCCCCAAGAGTGGCCGTAACGCTCAAGATGAATATCCTCAAAGTAAAGTGGCTTGTGGCACAATGCCGACGCCTTCCACATGTAAGTCACTTCGGCCCAGCATCGTGGCGGGGCAAGAGAACCATCATCGACAGAGCAAACATAAGGAAAGTCTTCTCCCTCGACACCCGAGATACTGATCCCTAGATCGATTGAGTTGAGCCGCTGAGCTTTGAGTTTGGCAAGGCCCTCGGAACAATCGTTGGAAGCCTCGTCGCGTTCTTGCGACAAACGACTCTCTCGACCTTTCTGGAAACCCCGGTCTTTCTGGAAACGCTGTGACGACTCCGTTTCTTCCGCTACATCAGCCTGACGTGAATCAGGGGCCTGCTCCTCAAAGTACGCATCCTCCTCAGGTTGTTCGATACTCTCTCCATTCCTTCCATCGAACGCTGGTTCATCGAAGGGATCGGCTGGCAAGTCGTCAAACAAACCTTCGGACTCCGTGGCAGGGTCCGCTACGTCGGCTGCTCTATCGCTGGACCTGTTCTCTAGGCCGAAAGGGCGTTCGAGAGCTTCTTGAAGGGTGTCGCCGAATCCACCGCCGTTGTTTTCCTGGGCGACTCGATAGCCGCGATCCGGCACTTGATCGACGTTCATACGGGCCGCAACGCGAAGCGACGGGCCGGCGATGTCGTCTTCGTAACCTACGGTGCGCAGGTGGCGATCGTTGTGACGTGTCGTTTTTAAGGTGCGAGAGGAAAGGCGTGTCGTTCGAGCACGCCAGACAGGTTCGCTTCCCGCGGCGGGCAACGTTGCCGACAAGATAAGAACCACAGCCAACCATCCGGCAGGCAGCCAGAGCGGTTCTTTTATTGGCAGCGGTGCCGTTGCTTCTGCTACCTCTCGGTAGACAGCAGCGGCATTAGCCGTTCTCACCACCATGTTCGGTAGTGTAGTTGGGTGACTCTTGTGTGATCGCAATGTCATGTGGATGGCTCTCCCTAACCGTGGCCGGGCTGACCCGGATAAACTGCGAATCCGTTCGCAGCTCTTCGATAGTCCGTGTTCCGCAATATCCCATTCCGGCTCGCAATCCGCCCACCAGTTGGTAAACGAACGGCCCGAGTTCCCCCTTGTAGGGAACGCGGCCCTCGACCCCTTCCGGGACGAGCTTGCCGGCTGAATTGTCACTTGTCGCTTGGCGGTAGCGTTCGCTGGAGCCTTTTACCATCGCTCCGATCGAACCCATCCCGCGGTAAGTTTTGTAGGATCGTCCTTGGTAGAGGATTCGCTCTCCGGGGCTTTCATCGAGGCCCGCCAGAAGGCCGCCCACCATCACTAGGTGGGCTCCTGCGGCGATTGCCTTGGTGATGTCTCCCGAGTAGCGGATGCCTCCGTCAGCGATAATCATTACGTCGGTCCCCGCAGCCGCCTTGGCCGCTTCGCTGACCGCTGTCACCTGCGGCACGCCGATGCCGGAGATGACCCGTGTTGTACAAATTGAGCCGGGGCCGATACCCACCTTCACGGCGTCGGCACCTGCATTGATGAGGTCACGGGTTCCGTCCGCCGTAGCGACGTTGCCAGCAACGACATCGATATCCCAGCGTTGTTTCAGTCCCTTTACGGTTTCAATCACATTAGCCGAATGGCCGTGGGCGCTATCGACTACAAGGAAATCTACTTCCTTCGCGATCAGTAGCTCGGCTCGTTCGTAGTCGTGGACTCCGATAGCAGCGCCAGCACGCAGGCGCCCTTGTTTATCTTTTGCCGCTTGCGGGAAGCGACGCATCATGTCGATGTCTTTGATCGTAATAAGCCCCGTCAGTTTATAGTCTTCGTCAACCAGCAAAAGCTTCTCGACCTTTTTCTCCATCAAAATCTTCTCAGCTTGCGCAAGCGTCACGGCCCCCGTAGCCGTAACCAGGCTTTCTTTGGTCATTACGTCGCCAATCGGCTGATCGCTTCGCTCTAAAAATCGAAGGTCACGTCGGGTGAGAATCCCTACCAACTGACCGCTAGCATCGGTAATCGGGACTCCGGAAACGTTGGACTGCGACATCGCTTCGCGCGCCTTGGCAACAATCGCCTCGGGGGGCAAGGTCACCGGGTCAGAGATAATGCCGTTCGCCGAGCGCTTGACCTTCTCAACTTCCTCGGCCTGTTGCTCGATCGAGAGGTTCTTGTGGATCACGCCGAGGCCTCCAACCTGAGCAAGGCCGATCGCCATGCGATGCTCCGTGACCGTATCCATGGGCGAGCTGAGCAGCGGCACGTTGAGCGTGATTCGCTTGGTAAGCCGCGTTTGGACACTTACCTCCGACGGCATCATCTCGCTGTAACGGGGCTGGAGCAGAACGTCGTCGAACGTAAGTCCTTCAGCAGAAAGACGTTCCTCAAAAGAAAAAGACATGGCAAGCGATTAGAAAGCAGGGGGAATCGAACGTGAGAGCCGTACCCTCATTTTCACCGGAAAACGGCGGCCACGGCGAGTGGACGAACCCTCAATTGTCGGTCCCCCTCCCTCATCTGGCAAGCCATCGACCAAGGACGACAAGCAACAAACGAGAACCTCCCCTGCGATTTTTGCAGCTCAAATCTCTCGATTATCCTTTCTCCGCAATATCAAAAAGCCGATCAAAACGCAGGCGCGTCTCGGCTTGAGTGTCCGACACTTCTTGCTCTAGATCGGTGGGATCGGGGTAGCCCATCAGGAAGGCGAGTTTTTTTTGGTCCACCTCTTCAGTAGGAAATTCATGCCGACCGGCAGAGTTCATCAGACGGATACGCGCCTCAACGTTACGCAAGAGCCGGTAGGCGGCACTGAAAAACGTGGTGTCGTCGGTGGAGAGGAGACGAGCCGTTTCCAGTGCGTCCAGAGCGTCGAGGGTTCCGGTGGCGCGGATGACTGGTTGGCCGGCACCGTGCTGGAGCTGCAACATTTGAACGAGGAACTCGATATCGACGGTGCCGCCACGACCCCGCTTAAGGTTCCTTGGGCTGGCGGTCTCTTCCATGCGATAACGCATGTCACGAATCTCGGCCGCTTGTTTTGCCTTCCATTCGGGATGGTAGGTCACTTCGGAAACAACCGCCCTTGCCCGCTGAGCGGCCTCGGCAGTACCAAAGATAACGCGCGCCTTGCACAGTGCTTGCCGTTCCCAAAGTTGGCCGCCGCCTGCCTGGAAATAGTCCGTTAGCGCGTCGATAGGCATGGCAAGAATGCCGTTACGTCCTGTTGGACGGAGCTTGGCATCCACTTCGTACAGTCGGCCATACGGCCCCAAGCGATTGGCGACGGTGATGATTAGTTGCCCCAACTCACCGAAGAAATGGCCGTTGCTGGTCGCAGCATCACGCCGGGTACGCCGTTGTGGCACTGTCTGACCGTCGGCTTCGTAGAGGAAGATTAAATCAAGGTCGCTATGGTAGTTCGGCTCGCGCCCGCCCAACTTGCCGAGGGCGAGCACCACCAAGCTGCACTCCTCACCAACGCGCCCAGCGAGCGACTTGCGCATGGCATTCGTAGCGTTTTCCGGCAGCTCGCCAATCGTTGGTACGCCATGCTTTTTTGCGAGCGTGTCGTACTCTTGCAAAATGATGGGGCGAAGACAACTCTCGGCCGTATTGGCTAGGGACGCATGGGTCTCTCGTATATCGTCCTTGCCGAGAATGTCACGAACGCCAACGCGCAGATGATGGGCGTGCTTAAAACTATGCAGGATCGGGTCGAGGTCTTCCGCTCCGCGCGTCAGTTCAGCGAGCGATTCTTCGAGACGCTCCAACGTCGGCAATCGATCGACGATAAGACTATCCATTAGCTCGTCGATCATGCCCGGGTTGCTAGTGAGAATCTCCGCAAGGTAGGGGCAGGACGCACAGAGTTTGACATAAAGGTGAAGCAGCGGCGGGTCTTGGCTGAAGAGTTCCCACAGAGCCGCCTTGCCGCCGAGCGAATCGCTCGATCGGCTGAGATTCACCAGGGTCGCGTCCGGTTGTGGCGTGACGGCAATGGCCGATAAGAGTCGCGGGGCAATCGAGGCTAAGAAATGGCGGCATCGGCGTGTCGAGAGAAAGCGAATCTTCTCGGTCGCCAAAGACATGAGGTTTTTGTACGCCGCCGGCACATTTTCGAACGGATAACGCCCCAGCACCTCGGCGATTTGCTCGTCCGACGGATTGGGATCATTGACGAGATCCACCTCCGGCTCCGAAGCAGCATCTTCGCCAAAAGCATCGTGCAGCAGGTGATCGAGAATACGGCGGTTCATCTCCGTCCGGTCGCGGTAATCCGATTGAAACGATTTGAGTGCAGAACAATTGGGTGTGGCAGAGTAGCCGAGACGAATCGCCAGCTTGCGTAATTCAGCATCGCTCTCAGGAAGCGTGTGCGTTTGCAGATCGAAAAGAATCTGTAACCGATGTTCCACCTTGCGCAAAAAATCGTAATTTTCCTCCAGGAGCGTACGCTCCTGCGGTGTGAGGCAACCCGTTTGTTCGAGTCGCTTGATTGCCTCAAAAGTGGAGCCGGTACGTACTTCTGGGTTCGATCCGCCGTTCACCAATTGTAGGAACTGGATCACGAACTCAATGTCACGGATGCCGCCATGGCCCGTTTTGACATTGCTATGCTCGTCGCCACCCGTGGAAGCCCCTCGTTCGATTCGCCGTTTAAGCGAACCGATGCCCACAATGTCGGCAAGGCTAAGGTAACGACGATAAATCCACGGTTGGAGTTTTTTGAGTAGTTCGTTACCCAAACTCATTTCACCCGCCATCGGGCGAGCCTTGATATACGCCTGTCGTTCCCAGGTGCGCCCTTTCGTGTCGTAATAGATAAGCATCGAGTCGAGCGTATCGCAGATTGGCCCCTGCGACCCCTCGGGGCGAAGTCGGAGATCGACCCGATAGCATTGCCCCTGTTCGGTCGCTTCGCCGACGAGTTTTATTAAGTCGCGTGACAGGCGGTCGAAGTACTCTCGGTTACTGATTCCCCGAGTCGCGTCGGTTTGGCCCTCTTCGTCGTATAGAAAAATCAGGTCGATGTCACTTGAATAATTCAGCTCCACGCCCCCTAGCTTACCAAGGGCCAGCACACAGAATCGGGCCCGTTCGCCATTCTGTCGGCGTGGGACGCCGTACTTCGTATCGAGCTGCTTTAAGAGAAACGCCAAAGCTGCTTCGACAATCGCGTCGGCCAAAAAGGAAATCTGCCGGGCGACGGTCGCCACGGGTTGGTCGCGTATGATATCGCCGTAGGCAATGCGGATTGTTTCCCGTTGTTTGGCAAGTCGCAACGCAGCAGAAACCGGGGCCAAATCGTCGAGCGAAACGGCTTCGCTGACCAATTCTTCGACGAGCATCTCCCGCGCAACGGGCTGGCCCTCGGTCATGCGGATCAAGTCGTAACATTCTTGGTCACGGACCAGCAGGTCGGCCAAGTACTGACTGGTGCAAAGTAATTGCAGCAGGTGGGGTAGTGCTTCGTGGTCGCGCTCGAACAGGGCGGAGGTCGAGAGCGGATTACGCGCTCCCACAAGAAAGTCGCTCAGGTTCCGCAATGCCATGTCAGGATCAGCCAACCGCGGCGCTTCGACAGCGAACTGCGACTGAAGCACCTGAACCAAATCGCCCGGAATCCGGGCATCAGCAATCCGCAGCCAAGCCGCTCTTCCTGCGGCAGGGTCTTCCAAGCATTGGTCAGTGAGAAGATCGGGGCTCATAGCTTTCCATCCTAACCTAATTTTCGGCGAAAGTGTTTTCCTGAGAGGCAAAGAGGACTCTATCGAATGGATATAAAATAACCACCCGAAAAATAGCCTCCGGCGCAAGCCGCGGGTTAAGCAGCCCTTGTGTCTTTTACGGTGGAAGTCGCTACAATGCATGAGCCTCCAGAGGTTTTTGCGACATCTCTACAACCCGAGTTTTTTGCCGCCATGCCTCGTCTCTCTTCCCTCCTTGTTCTCTTGCTGCTGGCGAGCTTGGCGCTGTCCTTGGGCGGTTGTAGCTGTCGGCAGGAGACGCCTGCCGAACAGGCAGCCAGGGAAGCGCGCGAAGCGGAGGAAGATAAACGTCGCTTGGAGGAAGAACGAGCCAAGCGTGAGGTGCTGCTCGCTGCTCCCACCCTCCTGCCAGGGTCGCTCAAGGCACCATCTCTTATGGCTAAACCGGGGCATTGGAACACGGTCGCCCAGCCGATCAAGGCCAACTCGAATGATTTTGATGGCACGCTTTCACAAGGGATGGTCGATCGAAAAGGAACGCCGCTTCTAGTAAACCGCACGCCGTTTCGTGTGACAAGTCGGCGGCCCGTGGCGCTTGCCAAGAAAACGACGAAGGAAGTCAACTCACTTTTCTACTGTCCAGCCCAAGGGGAAGCGAAGCAATTGCGGACCACGGCTCGTGATCGGCGATCGGGGGCGCTGAAACACGATGCCTCAATCCCCGTGCGCCCGTTGCTTGACCACCAGTACCATTTTGTTGTGCTCGCCAAAGAGCCCGCACGGTACGCGTTTCTTGATTCGCTTTACGCTGTTACTTCGACCTTGCCCGGGAGCCTGGATGCTTCGTCCCTAGCCAAAGGGGGGGCAGGCCTCAATGCGGCAAAGAATTATCGTGTGGTGGCAGTGCCTGTTGCCGACCCGAGTCACGAGGTGCTGCTGCCGGATAATCCGCTCGCTTGGACTTCGATCGCCTACGTCTTGTGGGACGAAGTCGATCCCGCGCAGCTAAGACCCGAACAGCGCGAGGCGCTCGTCGATTGGATCAATTGGGGAGGACAACTTATCGTCAACGGCCCCGATTCGCTCGACTTGCTAAGGGGCAGTTTTCTTGAGCCCTTTTTGCCCGCCACGGGAGAGGGGGCCCGAGAAATCACCGCCACGGACCGAGCCCGCATTCAGGCTGCCTGGAGTGTCAGCCAGCGACCCGATGCCGCACCGCTCAAGAGCAAGCGACCTTGGTCGGGGGTGACGCTCAAACCGGTGACCGGTGCTCGTTCGTTGCCCGGTCTGAAAAACCTGCTCGTTGAGCGGCGAGTTGGCCGAGGCCGCACGGTGGTCTCGGGTTTTCAGCTCGCCCAGATGGATCTGATTAACTGGTCCGCCGGTGTTGAGAATTTTTTCAACGCCGCCGTTTTGCGACGGCCCCCACGGCGTTTTGCTCCGGGCACTTACAGCGGCGATAAGCCGGTAACGCTGTGGCTCGATAAGCCGGCGATTCGTCCCGACCCGTTACGAAATACCCAAGTTCGATTTTTTGTTCGCGATGCCTACGCGGACCAGAGCGACCTCGCGCTGCGAGTGAGTGCCGAGCCGATGGATCCGATGGCCGGATTGGGACCGCCACCGCAGGGTCAAATACCACGGGGCCAGCAACCACCGGGCCCTCGACGCACGGTTGCCGATAGTTCGTTCCAACAACTCCTTCTGCCGAAGCAGAGGGGAGGGGCCGGTGCCTGGGCGGACCACAACCTGGCTGCCAACGCAGCACGCGAATCACTGCGCCGCTCGGCAGGCGTGACGGTTCCCGATGCGTCGTTTGTTGCGGGTTGGCTCGTTGCTTATTTACTGTTACTTGTCCCTCTGAACTGGGGGTTTTTTCACGCTTTAGGGCGAGTAGAGCTGGCGTGGGTCGCGGCGCCCGTTCTAGCTATCCTTGGTGCCTTGGCCGTTGTAAAGCAAGCGCAATTGGATATCGGCTTCGTTCGTGCCCAAACCGAAATTGCTGTTCTCGAAATCCAGCCTGATACACCCCGAGCGGTGCTCACCCGATTCACAGCGATTTACACGTCGCTCTCGACCACCTACGACTTGGAGTTTGACAGCGCCACGGCCATTGCTTCGCCCTTTTCTCGCCTGGGTTTGAAGGATCCTTATCGAAAAGACCGCGTCTCTGAGGTGATCTATGAACGGCAAGAAAAAGCTCGCTTGCTGGGGCTAAAGGTTTCGTCGGCATCAACTGAGTTTGTGCGAAGCGAAGCGATGCTGGATATTTCACAAGCCGTGCCCGAAGGATCCATCCGCGTCGGAAAGATCGCTATGGGCATCTCACGGACGGGTGTCCCCCGTATTGAAAATCTCACCGAATGGCGGATGACGAGCGTTGCGGTCGTGCAGCGCGTTGACGGAATAGCGGGCCCGGCACAACTGGAAGGGTGTTGGATTGGAGAACTCCCCGCAGGCAAAAGTACGACCGTGGCATTCGTGCCCGTTTCAGCAGCGCCCAAGGCAGCACTCTTCGCTACCCAACGATCCGAAGAGACGGCCATTGGCGGGGAGACAAAAGATCGGCTTGATTTGGAAGCCTTGTTCGCTTTGGCACTCGATCCCGAACGATTCGAGCCGGGCGAACGGCGCGTCGTGGGACGCATCGACCTTGCCCTCCCCGGCATGACCATCCACCCCGCCGCCTCCCAACGCAACGGCGCCACGCTCGTCGTCGGCCACCTTGCCTACGGCCCTCTGCCCCCTCCCCAATCGGACGAAAACGCCCCTACCGATGTTGTAAGCAAAAACTAACCACAGAGGACGCAGAAAACACAGAGAAGAAAATTTAGAATTAAACGCGGATTGGGCAGATAAAAAATTTGGTGACCAGAGATGCAGTAAAAAAGGCCCACCTTGAAACAAGCCTTATCCGCGTCTAATTCTTTCTCCGTGCTCCGTGGCAAAAAAACGTAAAAACATGATCGAAATTAAGAACTTCAGCAAATCGTACGGTGACTTTGTCGCCGTCGAAGACCTTAGCCTTAGTATTGGCAAAGGGGAAATGTTCGGATTTATCGGGCCCAACGGAGCCGGCAAAAGCACGACGATTCGTTTTCTTGCGACCCTGTTACGCGCTACGCACGGCGAGGCGATCGTCAATGGTTGCAACGTCGCCCACGACCCCATCGGCGTGCGGCGGTCCATCGGCTACATGCCGGACATGTTTGGTGTGTACGACGGAATGAAAGTATGGGAGTTTTTGGATTTTTTCGCTGTCGCGTATGAGATACCTCGCAACCAACGGAAAGGAATCATTGGCGATGTTCTTGAGTTGCTTGATTTAACCCACAAACGAGACGACTACGTCAACGGCTTATCCCGTGGAATGAAGCAGCGGCTCTGCTTGGCAAAAACGTTGGTCCACGACCCGCCGGTTTTAATCCTCGACGAACCGGCCAGCGGCCTGGATCCACGGGCTCGGCTGGAAGTGAAGGCGCTGCTTAAAGAGCTTCGCAAGATGGGAAAGACCATTCTGATTTCGAGCCATATCCTTACGGAGCTTGCCGATGTTTGCACAAGCATTGGCATCCTTGAGCGCGGGCGTCTTTTGCTTTCGGGGCCCATCGATAAAGTCTACCGACGGATTCAGCAGAATCGGCATTTAGAGGTTCGCTTCACCGGCGACCCCGCAGCCGGCCTGAGCCTCATCCTAAGCGATCCCCACGTTCGCAGCGTCCAGGAAGATGCGCGAAGCGCGAGCATCGAGTACGCTGGCGAAGACGCCGATGTACAACGACTGATGCGCTCGCTGGTTGCTGCGAAGGTCGGCCTCGTTTCGTTTGCCGACAAGGAACCGACGCTCGAAGATGTCTTCATGCTCGTTACGAAAGGTTTGGTGACATAAAGAGCAAACAGATTTTCAGGCACCAACGATCGCCCCCTGTGCGAGCCGGGCTGTCCCCAGCCCAGGAGTGCGTCTCTTATACGCCCCTCTCAGCATTGCAATCCCTCCAATCGGACCCCATCGGATCTCTAGGGGCGCGGTGGTTTTCCGTAAACGGGGCATGAGGCGTTTTCTGGACCTACTCTCTTCTACACGCAGAGGCATTTGCGAATGCCCTTGCCCTACCGCCCCAGTAGTCCGAACCCAAGCGCCAGGCAATGATTGTTCCCCGCGTTACGCCCATTAACGAACCACGCGACTTCCAGCCGCATGAGCTCTTTTTCTCGCTAACCGACGGCAAGGGAAAGATTCGCTACGGCAATCAGGTCTTCACGCGAATTTCCGCTTACAGCGATGAAGATTTGCTCGATCAGCCGCACAATGTCATCCGCCACCCCGACATGCCCCGGTGTGTGTTTCAGTTGTTGTGGGATTATCTGAAAGCGGGTAAGTCGATCGCTGCCTATGTCAAGAATTTGGCGCAGGATGGTCGGTATTACTGGGTACTGGCCGTAGTCGTTCCTTGCCGCGATGGCTACCTTTCCGTTCGCCTGAAACCTTCGACCGCTTTGTTTGATGCGGCTCAGAGCATTTATGCTGAGACCCTTGCCTTTGAGCAAGACATTGAGGGCAAAGCGGGTAAGAAGCAGGCGATCGAACAAGCGACCCCCTTCTTGCTTGAGAAACTTGCCGGAGCTGGTTTCGCTAACTACGACGATTTTATGCGTACGGCTCTTACGCAAGAGTTGGCCGCCCGAAATGATCAAATCCTAACGAATCCGCCCCTCGATACGGCAGCCTGCGGAAGCCTGCGGGGAACGGCGTCGCTTCAGACCTTGCGAGACGAGTTGTCAAGCATTATCGGTCAGCTTGACACGGTTTTCTCATCGCTGGATGCGTTTGAGGATCTTAGCAACCGATTGTCGGCAAAACAAAAAATTATGGAAGAGCTTGGCCCCTCGTTGAGCTTCCTAGCCCTCAATACCAATGTCTCTGCTTCACGGCTCGGCAGCGAAGGAGCCGTTCTCACGGTGATCGCTCGCAACTTGGGCGACTGTTCTAAGGAAGCCGATCGATTGATTGGCACACTCATGGAACGAATGGGCCCTCTTTGTGACAATGCTCGCAAGCTGGCCTACGATGTGGCTGTCGCTCAACTTGAAGCCCAGGTAATTGAATCGTTTGCTGATGAACTGATCGCCGATGATGAGGCTCTGGCGGATGAGCGAGTCCAAGTGAGCTTAGATATTCTGACCGAAGAGTTAACGCGCTGTTGCCGATCGGTGATTAGCGGACTGCACGGATTGCTGGCGGATGTGCAGGTTCTTGTTAAAGCATCCTCCGATTTGGTAACGCAAGTCGAACAAATGAAGATTGCTCAGCTTAACGGTAAGATTGAAATTGCCTCGTGCCGCGGGGCGGAGGGTTTCCAGAGCATCTTTGAAGATGTGGCGACGATCGTCGATAGTGCCCGTGGCGATTGCGATGAGATAATCGAAGTTCTTGGCAACACGGGTGAAGAAGTCCAGCGACTCTTGCAGATCGAACCATCGCTCGATGCCAACCTCAAAGCGGCCGCTCGAGCCGTGAGAAAAACGCTGGATCCTGGATTGGAGCTTGCCGGCGTATGAGCTAACGCCAAAACGTCTAAACCTAAATTGCAGGACCGTAGGCGAGCGGGGTTGCGTTAGCTCCCCGATGGGGGGGGCCGTTACCATTGAGGGAAGGGCTGCCGTCTAGGGGACTGCTTTCAAGGCGCTGCTATCGGGGGGCTAACGCCTAATGGCACTCACTTTAGAAAAATCGCGGCCCCACCTGGATTTGGCACGGCCTTTGCGAGTTGGTACTATTTTAGTCCCAGAGGTGGCAAATTGTCATGGTGGACAAACACAAATCCATTGAATTCACGGGATTGCAAGCAGGCGATTTCGACAAGGCATTCGAACTTCTGGCTGGGTTGATCGACATCAGCCACGCGAATGAACTGCATCCGAAGCGCAAGAACGCGGTGTAGTACGTCGTGTGTGGTGCTGTGGATGTTGATTTATCAGCGACTCAAACCGGATGCGTCGCTGGAAACGGCAGTCAAACACTTGCTGGAAACCCGGCCGGATTATTTGCCTGAAAACCAACGCGTGAGCGAAGGAACACTCTCAACTTCAACGGCCGGATACAGTCAATCTCGCAGTGATCTGCCGCTAGAAGTTGTAGAATGGTTTTCCAACGAAGTAAGTCATGCTATTGTGTCAAAGTCCCAACCGTTGCTAGACGATCGCAAAATTTTCTTGGTGGACGGCACGACGATGGCGTTGGCTCCTGAGAAAGAATTGCAGATCGCGTTCCCGCCCGCTTCCAACCAATTGGGCGAAGGTGTTTGGCCCATCGCTTTGCTGACGGTATTCCATGAACTGGCCAGCGGCTGCGCGATGCTGCCTGAAATCGGAGCGATGTATGGTCCCAATGCCGTTTCGGAAACAGAACTAGCTCGCAAGGGCATGGCGAAACTTCCGGCCGACTCGATTATCATGACCGATGCCGGCTTCGGGCTATTTGGCGTTGCCTACGAAGCCAAGCGTTACGACCACGATTTCCTTTTGCGAATGAAGAAGTCGAACTTCGAATCGCTTCGTAAAAAAGGCACGCTTGCCTCGGAAACTCGAAATAGCCAAACTTACTCGCTCAAGTGGATTCCCACTGCGAGTAATCGCAAAACGCAGCCTGGCCTGCCGGACGAGGCTGCGCTCGACGTCATCTTGCATGAAGTGACCGTCAGCGGTCAGCTCACCTTGTACCTAGTGACCAACCTGGAACAGGATGCCAACACGCTTGCAGAGTTGTATAAGCATCGGGTTCAAGTTGAGTTTGATATCCGCAACTTGAAGGTAGTTCTGAACACCGAGAACATTCGAGCCAAGAGCGTCGACATGTTCAAGAAAGAACTCTACACGTCGGTGGTTGCTTACAATCTAGTTGGTCAGTTTCGGCGGCAGGCGGCAGAGATCAACGACGTA
>JAJRUA010000060.1 GCA_024278035.1 Planctomycetota bacterium
CGCAACGGCAGAAGCGCTAGCGGAACTGGACGTGTTAGCCGGCCTTGCGGAGCTGGCCCGTTCACGCAATTACTGTCGGCCCGAGGTGGTGGACGAGCCGGTGCTAGAGATTGTCGAGGGCCGCCACCCGGTGCTGGATTTGACGGAGCCCGAGGGGACTTTCGTGCCGAACGGCGTCGTTTGCGAAGGGGGAAAAAGTGATTCCGCAATCCGTAATCCGCAATCCGCAATTTTGTTGATTACGGGTCCCAACATGGCGGGCAAAAGCACTTATATCCGCCAGACGGCGCTGCTGACGCTGCTTGCCCAGATTGGTAGCTTTGTGCCGGCGCAACGGGCGAAGATCGGGGTGGCGGATCGCCTGTTTGCTCGTGTCGGGGCGAGCGACGATGTTTCTCGTGGCCAGAGTACGTTTATGGTCGAAATGACGGAGACGGCTCGTATCCTCAACACGGCCACTGAGCGAAGCCTTGTGATTCTTGATGAAATTGGGCGAGGCACAAGCACCTACGATGGCCTCTCGATTGCCTGGGCGATTGTTGAGCACCTGCACGATGTGATCGGCTGTCGCACGCTGTTCGCAACGCACTACCACGAGCTAACCGACTTGGAAGATCGCCTGCCGGGCGTTGGCAACCGAAGTGTCGCCGTGCGAGAGCATGAGGGGCGGGTCGTGTTCCTTCATCAAATTGTCGATGGCCCGGCAGACAAGAGCTATGGCATCCATGTCGCTCAACTAGCGGGCGTGCCGCGTTCGGTGAACGATCGGGCGGCGGCGATTCTAGCGGACCTAGAAACCAAAGACGAACGTAACAGCCCTACGGGGACTTCCTCCAGCGGAATGCAACTCACGCTCTTTGAAACGGCCGAGCATCCCCTGCTAGAGGAGCTGCGTAAGCTGGATGTCGATCGCACCACGCCCCTGGAAGCGTTTGAACTTTTACAGCAATGGCGACAGCGCCTGTTGGCAGAGCGCTGACGTATTTTATTGTTAAAGCCGTTCCGTGCCAGGATGGCACGGCTATAGCCTCGCCATTCTGGCGAGGAGCATTCAACGGGTTGTCCGTTCAACGGGCCGTCAATTCATCCAGTGTCTCACGCAATTCGCGTCGTGTGGACATCGAGTATTCAATATCGAACCAAGCGATCTTGCCCGAACGGTCGAGAACATAAACCCGCGGCATTCGCCCTTTGCCTATCGTTCGAGTTACATCGGCGGCATTCGCACGAAGTGCGGTAACGCCTTGTTGCGGCTGAGCGGCCGTTGAAAGGCTTACCGTAACGACGCGCACCCCACGGTCTGCATACGGGCCGGCGACTTCAGGCCCAAGGTCGGCGAGCAACGACTGCGCCATCCAATTGCTGTTCCCGTCGCTCGATGGATGGAGGACAACCACCGTGGCCCGTTCTCCTCGAAGATCGGCCAGGCCGATCGCTTGTCCGGTAGGGCTAAAGAGCGGAATCTCCGGCATCGGCGTCCCAACCGCCGCGAGGTTCATCGCCTCGTGCTCCGCCGAGAGGATGACGGCAGGAAGGGCGAACAAGAGAGCGATGAGCGTGGTCATGCGAGGGGCGTCCTTACGCGGAAGCGGAAAAAGGGGGACGCCTGCCAGTTTGGCGGATAGCTGGTAAACTCGTCAATGGCGTTAGCCGCTGGCTCGCCTCCTTCGGCGGAGCGTTTGACGCCGGGGGTTGTTGAATTGCCGACACCTTCGGGAGCTAACGCACCCGGCTCGCCCTCAAAAAAATCATCGCCCGATAACTAGCGCCTAACAACTTCCGACTTTCCATGCCTCAACTCACCGTTCCCCAATTCGCCGCGATGAAGTCCGCAGGGCACAAGCTCACGGTCCTCACCGCTTACGACTACACGATGGCCCAAATGGTCGATGCTTGCGGCGTCGAAGGCATTTTGGTGGGCGATAGCCTTTCGATGGTCGTTCAGGGGCACAGCAACACGCTCCCCGTGTCGCTGGATGAAATGATCTACCATGCGGAAATGGTGGGCCGTGCCGTGAAGAACGCGCTGGTGATTGTTGATCTCCCTTTTCCGAGCTACCACTTGGGCGCAGCGAAGGCGATTGAGAACGCAGGGCGTATTCTCAAAGAGACCCGTTGCCAAGCGGTGAAGCTCGAAGGGGGCGTGGACCAAGCCGACACGATCCGTGCGCTCACGGCGGCGGGCATCCCCGTGATGGCCCATGTGGGGCTTCGGCCTCAAAGCATTCATCAACTGGGCGGCTACCGTGTCCAACGGGACGAAAAGCAATTGCTTGCCGATGCGACGGCTGCCGAACAGGCGGGCGCGTTTGCCGTGGTGCTCGAATGTGTCCCCTCTGACATGGCAGCCAAGATCACGAAGAAGGTGGCCATCCCTACGATCGGCATCGGCGCGGGCCCCGACTGCGATGGCCAAGTGCTGGTGGTGAACGACGTGCTGGGCATTACGTCCGACTACGTCCCGCGCTTCGTCAAGGCGTATGCCAATCTGAACACGGAGATCAGCCGTGCCGTGACCGGGTTCCGCGATGAAGTACGTGACGGTTCGTTTCCGGCGGCCGAGCATGGATACGAGTGATGACGTTGACTCTATTCCCCGCCAGGATGGCATGGCTATATAGCCACGCCATCCTGGCGGGGAACGTGTATACTTAACCATTGGAACTACGTGCCCCCGGCGCGTAGACTTGGTTTAGACAAAGTCCCCTTTCCTACAACGGAGCCCCCCGCCGATGGACGAAGTAATCGAACGGGTGGACCAAGCACGCCACCGACTAGCAATGCAACGATGGGTGCATCGTGCTGTGCGGTGTGTCTTTTGGGCGATGCTCGTAGCGCTGGTCGCAGTGGCGGTTCCTAAGCTCTTTGCGTTCCCCTCATTGCCCGAAGGGTGGAATTGGCAAACTTGGAACATGGCGTGGCTTGGTGGCGGTGTTGCTGTCGGGTTGCTTGCGGCGACGGTAGGGGGATTCCTTCGACCGGTCAGTCGTGAAGAAGCGGCCATTGAACTCGACAGCCGTTATGGCTTGCGCGAACGGGTTGCCAGCAGCCTGTTAATCGAAGAGCTTGAAGGCGCAAGCGAAGCGGGCGCTGCGCTGCAGCACGACGCACAAAGAATCGTCCAGAAGGTCGAAGTGGCTGAGCGGTTTGGTGTGGGGCTGGGGCGGCGAGCTTGGTTGCCATTGGTGCCGGCCCTCTTAGCGTTTTGTTTGATTGCGTTCGTCGGAAACCAAACGGCGCAAAGCTCGACCGACTCAAACGACGCAGTGGCTGAGAACAAGGAAGAAGTGAAGAAGGCGATTGAGAAGGCACGAAAAAAATTGCAAGAACGCCAGAAGAAGGCGGCGGAGAAGGGCCTGGCGGACGCGTCCGGTTTGCTCAAAGAAATTGAAAAGGGAACCAAAGACCTTGCCAAGCTCGCCAATTCGGACAAGACCAAGGCGATTGTCAAACTGAACGATCTTGCCAAGCGATTAGAAAAACGTCGTGCGAAGTTGGGCGGGGCCGACGCGCTACGCAAGCAACTCAACAACATGAAAGACCTGGGTGGTGGTCCAGCCAAGAAAGCGGCTGAGGCGATGAAACAGGGGGATTGGCAAAAGGCGATGGACGAGATGGCCAAAATGCAGCAGGACCTTGCCAGTGGCAAAGCCTCGCCTGAAATGCAAAAACAGCTAGCCGCCCAGCTTGGCAAGATGCAGCAAAAGCTTGCCCAAGCGGTTCAGCAACAAAAGCAGCAAAAGGAGGACCTCCAGAAACAGATCGCCGCTGCGCTGCGCAATGGGGATTTGGCCAAGGCGGGCCAATTGCAGCAGAAGCTTGACCAAATGCAACAGCAGGCTCCGCAAATGCAGCAACTTGCCAAGATGGCTCAGAAAATGGGCCAGGCTCAGCAGGCGCTCCAGCAGGGAGACGCCCAACAGGCAGCCGCTGCCATGCAGCAAATGCAGCAACAGCTAGCCGAAATGCAGCAGCAGGCCCAGGCGATGGAGATGCTCGACGGGGCGATGACCGATATCGAAATGGCGAAGGCATCGTGCATGGGAATGCAGCCCATGCCGCCGGGCCAAATGGCTCGCATGATGAACGGCATGGGAGGGGGCGCCCAGGGTAAAAAGCCGGGAGGCATGGGCATGGGCGAAGGGCAAGGCAGAGGCCCCCGGCCCGACGAAAAGAATCCCACCAACTTCCGCAACACGAATGTTAAGCAGAACGTCGGCCGAGGGGCCAGCACCTTCGGTGGCCTAGTCCGTGGCCCGAGCATCAAGGGGCAAGTCACCGAGAGCGTCAAACAAGAACTAACCACCACGAACGTCACCCCTGCCGACCCGCTCACCAGCGAGCGCCTCCCCAAGTCGCGCCGCGAACATGCCGAAGAGTATTTCCGAAAATTACGCGACGAGCTTTGAGCCGATAAGAAAAATGATTGTGGGAGGCGTCTCTGACGCCGATGACGTGTTGTGAGCGTTTTTATTAGGCAGCGTCGTATCGGCGTCAGAGACGCCTCCTACAGATTACAAATCGAGTGTTGAGATAACGGTCTTCACGGGTCGCCCTTGGGTGGCGATGGCGGCGGACCATTCTTGGCCTCCGCATGGGAAGCGTTGGTCGATGCGGGTGACCCAGCAGGAAGAGATACCCAGCGCGTTGGTTGGCAATTCGGTTGTTTCTCCACCGACGTTGCCGGCGGGCGTTCGTAACTTGGGAAGCGCTTCGCCCACGCCCTTGCCCAAGAGTTTGAGCGAGGATTCTTTGGCGGTCCAGATGCGGAAGAACTCCGTAAGGTGATCGGCCTCGGTTGCTTCGTCGAGTCGCCGTTTTTCTTCCGGATGGAACCAGCGATTAGCAAAATCTTGGGCACGTGGCATCGGGCGGAGTCGCTCGAGATCAATCCCCACGGGCTCCATCGCCACGGCTAAGATCGCTTCATCAGCCGAATGGGCAAGATTAAAAAAGAGACCCGTTGCGGAAGTGAGCTCGGGCTTGCCCATCGGGCCGTAACGGAAGAGCACCTCTGCCGGGGCCATGCCGGTGAGTTCACCGACAATTTGGCGTAAACCGCCCCGAGCGGCGATGAAGCGCCGAGCGAGTGGCTCCGTGACGAACGCCTCAGCTCGCTGCTTTTCCTCTTGAGTCAACGACTGGACGAGTCGATCTGTGCCTGCCGAGGAGACGGAGAGCGACCATCGCCACAGGCTCACTTCTCCCTTGATGGGCACCTTTTGGCTCATAAACGAAGGTCCTGATGCGATCTCTCCCCAACGGAGGGATGGGCGGAATGGGGCAGGTGGGCGGAAGTTGGTTCCGTTGGCCCCCTCCATCGTATAGAATACGGGGCTCTCCGAAAGAGAGCACCGCCCTCCCCCTGGGCTACCTCCCCAGCTTTCTTTCACGCCTTAAGCCCTTGCGGTGCCGATGCTTGTTCCCCGTTCCCTTGCGCAGACCGACCCCTCTTCAGCCCCTCTAGCCGATCCGTCGCCGGGCGAGGTTCTCACGCGAGAATTGTCTGAGGCAGTGGCGTCTGGGGCAACAGCGCCTGAGACGACCTTGGATCGTGCCCTGGCGAAATGGGCTTGCAAGAGGCCCGATCACCCGGCTTGCATCTTCCTGGCCGACGACGGGACCGAGACCGCGCTCACCTACGCTCAGCTTGACCGAAGTGCCCGGGCGATTGCTGCGAGTCTGTTAAAACGTGTCGCTCCAGGCGAGCGGGTGCTGTTGGTCTATCCGGCAGGCTTGGACTTTATCGCCGCCTTTTTGGGATGTCAGTACGCGGGCATCGTGGCCGTTCCGGCGACTCATCCCAAGCCACGCCGTCCGATGCCACGCATGACCCGAATCGCTGAGGACTGTGGCGCTCGGTTCGTGCTCACCAATCGGGCAACGCTCGACGCGATCGATTTTTCTCGCCAAGACGATGTCGTAAAAGGTCTAGAATGGCTAGCAACCGATGAGGCAACCGATAGCAACGACGATGAAGGCGAAGGGGGCGTGGCGCACAGCGATCCGGAGAGCCTCGCTTTTTTGCAATACACGTCAGGTTCGACCAGCGAGCCGAAAGGGGTGATGGTTTCCCAGGCCAACCTTGCGGCCAACCTTGAAGCCATTCGCACTTTGTTTGGTATTGAAGAGCAGAGCGCCTCAGTTCGCCCACGGGTTGGTGTCTTTTGGTTACCCGCGTACCACGACATGGGTCTCATCGGTGGCGTGCTAACGCCGCTTTGGGTGGGTGGTACGACGGTGCTCATGTCGCCCGGCTCGTTTTTGCAGAAACCGATCCGATGGTTGCAAGCGATCAGTGATTTCGGCGCTTCGATCAGTGGTGCTCCCAACTTTGCCTACGATTACTGCGTTCGACGGATCAAGAAGGAGGATTGCGAGAAGCTCGACCTCAGCGGCTGGCGTTTGGCGTTCAGCGGTGCCGAGCCGGTGCGGGCGGAGACGCTCCACCGATTTGCCGATGCCTTTGAGCCTGCCGGTTTTAACGCCCGGGCGTTTTACCCTTGCTACGGCCTTGCGGAGGCGACGCTGTTGGCGGCGGGGGCCGATCACGATGACAACCCGACGTTGCTTTCCGTCGATCGCGAGAGTGTCATGGAGGGACACGTCCGCATAGCGGAAGAAGCTGATTCGGCTTTGGCCTATGAGGTGGTCGGTTGTGGCCGAGCACCGGCAGGCCACCGTGTGCTAATTGCCGATTCCCAGACGCTGGAGCCTCTCTCGGAACGAAGGGTTGGTGAGATACTTATCTCCGGCCCGTCTGTGACGACCGGTTATTGGAATCGTTCGGAACTCAACGACTCGCTTTGGGCCACCCTTTCAGGTTCAGACGAAACAGAAAAACTACTCCGCACGGGTGACCTTGGTTTCATCCACGCCGGGGAGCTGTTTGTTACGGGTCGGCTCAAGGACGTGATCGTTCTGCGAGGCAAAAATCATTACCCGCAAGACATCGAACAGACCGCCGAAGAGTCGCACCCGGCGGTCTTTCCCGGAGCGGCGTTTACCACGGGTGAAGGCGAGGAGGAACGCTTGGTGCTGGTCGCTCAAGTCGATCGTTCGAGCGATAAGGAACAACGGGAGGAAATCGCTCGTGCGATTCGCACGGCTATTTCTGAGTCGCATGGGCTCGACACAGCGGCTGTGGTATTGATTCGCCAAGCGACGTTGCCCATCACCTCGAGCGGCAAAGTGCAGCGGCTCCTTTGCCGTGATCGGTATCTTGCCGGTGAATTGCGAGTGTTGCACGAATTAAAAAGAGAAAAGCCGAAGGCAAAGTCGTCGGTCATGGCCCCAACGCTCCCGGCGGATAACAAAACCGACCAGCCCCGCACGACGGAAGAAATCGAGGCGTGGCTTGGCCGCTGGCTTTCGGCAAGATTGGGTCTCGAAGCGAGCGAAATGGCCCGCGACCAACCCTTTGCCGACTTGGGTGTCGATTCGCTCACCGCCGTTGAGTTGAGTGGCGAGTTGGAGCGAGCGTTTGGAGTCCCCCTGCCGCCGGTCGTCGCCTGGAACTATCCGACTCCCATGGCCTTGGCTGGTTACCTTGCCGAGCAATCAGCGAAGCCGGACCCGACCTCATCCATGAGGGACGAAATCGCCCCCCCTATTGCAGCCGGTTCGTCGACAGCCGATGTCGATGTCGATGTCGAAGCCCTCCTTGCCGACATCGAGAATCTAAGCGACAAAGAGGCAGCCCGACTTTTGGAGGAGTAAAGAGTTTTTTTCATTGATTTAGCCCCGGGTCACTGACTCGGGGCTAATATAAATTACTTCGTTTCGTTCACGCTGAGCACCGTTTGATGAGCCCCCAAGTCCTTCGCCTCAACGCTCAAGGGGCAGTGCCAGAGTCGCTGACCGAAGCAACTTTCGCCCCCGTTGCGCCGGAAAGAAGCGCTACGGCAACCCGTGCGGCGCTCGAAGCTGCGCTGGCAGCACCGATCGATTATCCCCCTCTTGCGCAGGTGGTCATGCCAGAGGACCTTGTCGCGATTGCCTTGGGCGATGCGGTCGCTGAACCCGCTTCGATCGTTGCCGGTACGATCGCTTCGTTAATCCGCTGTGGCTTGCAACAAGATCGTATCGCGGTCCTTACTGCTAACCCGGCTGATGCAAACAGGCTCCGCACAAAACTGAGCGAGGAAGTTGCCGCCGGTGTGGTAATCGAATCGCATGATCCGAGCGACGCCGAGCAGCTTTGTTTTCTAGGGCTCACCAGGGCAGAAGAACAGCTTTTGCTCAATCGCCGATTGTTTGAGGCAGACCTTGTGCTTCCGATCGTGGCCGAACGAAGGTCGGAAGTGGGGCCGAAGAGCCCCTACGATGGCATTTTCCCGTATTTTTGCAACAAGGAGGCGATCGATCGTTTGCGCCGCGTCGGCTCGGTCGGCTCTGCGAAAACGAAAGAGAGCGCCCTCAGCCTCACCCGTCGAGCAGAGATCGATGAAGCGGGCCGAATGATCGGAGCCGCATTTATGGTACGAGTCATTCCCGCCACGGATGGAGATACACCTCAGATCGTCGCAGGAGAGGCGGCGGCTGTCGCGAAACGGGCGGCAGAGCTTAGCCAAAAACGATGGGCGGTTACGGGCATCGAACCGGCACCACTGGTGATCGCCATCGTTCGTGGTGGCGAGGAAAGCCAAACGTGGGATAATGTTGGAAGGGCCTTGGAGCTGGCGGACGCCTTTGTTGCACCGGGCGGTGTGCTTGCTCTCTGGACCGAACTGGACGAGCCGATCGGCGAATCGCTGGCCCGTCTTCTGGACACCGACGACCACGACCAAGTCGCCAGCAAAGTATCCGAAGACTCGGGAAGCGGAGCTTGGGCCGCTTGGCAAATTCTGCAAGCGCTCGATCGAGGCCCCCTTTTTCTGCATAGCCGGCTTCCCGAAGGAAAGGTCGAAGACCTTGGCTTGGCACCCATCGCTACGGCGGCAGAGTTGATCCGTCTTGCCAGCCGACAGGGAACGTGCCTTTTACTCGACGAAGCTCAGCATCTTCGGCTGGCAGAAGAGATTGGAATCGAAGAAAAACTGGACGGGGAAAAACGTCGGGATTAGCGATGATTGGCGAGCGATGGGCGTAAGCCTACCGATGAACCTACAGAGCCCTCCCCTACCAGGCGATTTCATCGTGAACGATCATAAAAAGGGAAACCCACCCCCAGTTTCTTGTATTACCAGCAGGCAATCCTATGGCCAATCTACCCGAAAAACAATTTGTACGACTGGAGGGCTGGTCTGCCGTTAATGTAACGGGCCCTGATGCGGCGAAGTTTTTGCAAGGTTTTTGTACGAACGATGTGATTCGCTTGCCGGAAGGAGAATCATGCGAAGCGTTCTTTACCGATGTCAAAGCTCATGTTTTGGCGTTCGCCTGGATAACCCGCTTCGTGGACCAATGCGTTGTTTTGCTCTCCTCTGCCGAAGCGCCCGCTTTGGCGGCTCATCTCGATCGCTATCTTCTTTCTGTAGCGGCAGAGATTACGCCACTAAAAAAAGAGACCGACTATTTGCTTTTAAGCAGCTCTTTTGGCCCAACGAACCATCGATTGCGGCTGCCGGTTCCTGCTTACGCTGCCGAAGCGACAGTTGCCGCAGGAGAAGGGAATTCGATTGACGACTTGATAACCCAACTGTCGGACGAGGGTTGGGGCTCTTGGTCTCCTACGGACTTCGAGCGAACGCGGATACGCCTTGGTGTGCCATGCGACCAAAAAGATGTCGATAATCGTAACTTCCCGCAAGAGGCGGACCGCAATACTACGGCCATCAGCTTCACGAAAGGGTGTTACTTGGGGCAAGAGCCGGTTGCTCGAATCGATGCCATGGGGCAAGTCCATTGGCTCTTGTGCGGATTACGCTTCGAGTCGAACCAAGAATTTCCTTCGGGAACGGAGTTGCAAAAGGAAGGCAAAATGGTGGGGCGAGTCACCTCGTTCGCCATGGCCAGCGACGAAATTCGTGAAGGAGCCATTGGTCTTGGTTATGTGCGAAGAGAACACGCAACGCCAGGGACGCTTTTAACGGTCGGCAAAGAGAGCGTCGAAGTCTCTGCGTTGCCGATGCTGTAAGGGGAAAGAAACCCCGAGAGAAAAACTCAAATGACGCATTCGGCTTCCCAGCGGCGGACATCCAAATTAAGGGGGTCGCGTTCAAGTTGTGTAATCGCTCGTATGTCGTCCCGGATGGCAAAGTAGGCATCGATCACGGCAGGATCCCACTGTCGACCCGACCCGTCGCGGAGGATTTCTTCGACTTTTTCGATGGGCATTCCCTTACGGTAAGGCCGATCGCCCCCCATCGCATCAATCGAGTCGGCGACGGCTGTAATTCTCGCAAGCAGGGGCGTTGCATCGGTTGCGAGTCGGTCGGGGTAGCCGTTGCCATCCCAAGACTCGTGATGGTGGCGGACGATCGCTAGCACCGATTTTAGCTGAGGCACGCCCTCAAGAATTCGCTCGCCAAGTTCTGGATGGGTTTTGATTTGATCGTACTCTTCTGCCGTCAGGCTCCCCGGCTTGCTGAGCACATTGTCGTCGATGCCGATTTTTCCGATATCGTGCAGAAGGCCCCCCAGGTAAAGCACATTGAGGTCCTCCTCGCTGACGTTCATTTGTTGAGCAATCCGTACCGCGATGCGTGCCACACGGTCGCTGTGGCCACAGGTATAGGGGTCTTTCGCATCGAGTGCTGAACTGAAGGCCTTAACGGACCCTTCGAAGAGCGTCTGTTGCTCATGGAACAGTTCCCGGTTGCCATGGTGGACCCCTAGGATCGCAGCGACGCTCGATAGCAAACTCGATTCAATCGACCCGAAAGTTTTGTTGGCGAGATCATGAGATCGGTTGCTCGCTGGAGATCGATGATTGAAGGCTGCCAGCCAACCAACGACTCGTGTGCCCGACTGAATGGGAGCCACTACCACTTCGCGAACCGACGGGTAGCACCAGGTTGGCGAACTGGTTCGGTCACGATTCAAGACCAGCGATCGGCGTCGTGCTTCGGGGCCTAAGCGATCGAAGAAGGCATCCATCTCCTCGGCTTCAAGAGGAACTCGTCCGGCTGAGAGAGTCTCAGCCCCAGCGTGTGCCACTGCTTCATCGGAGGCTCCTTCGGGCAAGTTCGAGGGAAGCCAATAGGCGACGATTCCGTCTGCCAAGATCACTTCGGTGAGCCACTTAACGGTCTCGGCACACAGCTTGTGTGTACTGTGGTCAAGCGACAATTGCTCGGTTAGACGGTGTAACAGATTGAGTTCTTCAAACGTGGCAATCAAATTGCTCGACACATCGGAGAGCTGTTTTTTTTGGACACCAAGCGATTGATGGACCGCGTGGTTCTCGACGATCGCCTCGGCAAGTCGAATCGCGGTGTGGGGCGACCAGACGGTTCGGCCTTTGGACCATTCGTAAGCATGTTGGGGATCGATTCCGAAAACGCGGGCTGCCGCTTCGATATCTGTGATGGACTCGACTCGATCGGTCAGAAGAACGGTAATCGCCACTCGCTCGTCCGTTGATTCGCCCGGATTGAGAGGGGTTGCTAGTAGCAAAAGCGGAGCGAAATCCTCTAGCACTTCGGGGCGACCCGACCGAGCGACCTGTTCGCACAGCAAGAGCCATCGGAAGGCATCGGCACGTGGCCAATCGGGCGAGACGCGCTCAAGCACATTCCTCGTCGGATCGACAAGGACAAACGATTGCCCGAACGCCTCGTCAAGGCGATCCAGAAGGTCGAGGCGCTCCGAATGCTGACGGCCATCGGGGCGCACCCTTCCCTCGGAACCTCGCGGTTTCGCGCCAATCGGCTGAGTTAAGGGGGGAGCTGGCAAGGGAACGTCTTGTAGCACAGGGGGAATCGAGAACGATAGCAGCCTTCGGTAGGGAGAGAATCAAGAGGAAGTTCATCATTTGAGGCACTAGAACTCTACATTCCCAAAACGTGGCAACGGGCAAACGCAACCTCGATAGCGGCTAGCCGAGGCCCTTTTGCAAGGAATGTACCGGTGGCAGCGGCAAGGGGGGGGCTTCCCCAGGAGATATCTTGCCAAAGACACCCCAGGAGAACTGCAAAGATACCATCGATCCAGCCGTTTTAGACCGAGCTGTTAGCTGTTCCGGCGACGGCGAAAGTTGTCGCTGGCCCGCTCGAGAAGGGCCCGTTCACTGGCCGTGAGCTCCATGAGGCCCCGTTCATGTACCTTCGCTAGCACTTCATCCAGTCGCTGCTCATCAGGCGCTTCGGGCGCGTCAAAGTGAGGACCGGGCACGGGAGAATCCTTTCCGACATGGCGACTCAATTCAAGCAAAACCATCTGGTCATCCTCGCTAAACAGATCGTCAAAAAGGCCGTCACTTAGATCAAGGCCCAGGGTATCGCGCGCTAATCCAAGAACACCCGTGGCTTCGTTGTAGGGTTGGTTCGGAACGTGTCGCGAGCCAAAACAAACCAGCACGCCAAGCGTTGCCAAAACAACAGCCGGTGCGGGCCAAGGACCGGACGGTTCTGCGATCGTCCTCGCTTCCTCGGTTGGCGAGACTTTGGGCGAGACTTCGTAGGCCAGTGGCGCGATGCCGATCATTACCAACCCAAGGAAGAGCGCCCCGCGTCGAACCACTTCGGCTGCCGTAAGGCTACCAAGCTTTGGCGATAGAAGGGACCTTGCCGCCTCGGCTCCATCAAAGGGAAAAGCGGGCAGCAAATTAAGCAAAAAAAGGGGCCAATTGATCCAGACGGCAAGTTTTGCCAAGACAACCATCGGCGTACTAGCCATTAAGGTTCCCTTTTCTAGCGACGGGCCTTCCAGCAACGGCTGGAAATTCGCATCGACTTGCGGGAGGAAGAACGCGCCGAGCAAGGGCTCCTTGTAGAGTGTTAGACAAAAAACACCGAGGACCACCACAGCAAGATTAGCCATCGGGCCAGCCATCGCAACGAACACTCGGGAGGAGGGCTCATAAAGTCCTTCCGCGGGCCTTAGCCCTCCCACCGGCGAGAGGACCACGCTCTCAAAGTCTCCTCGCTCACGCCAAGCCGCCAGCACATGGGCCGCTTCGTGCAATGCAAGACTAGCCACGTAAATCGCAAGAGCAAGCCCCAGCTCAAACGAAGTGTTCTGAATCACCCAACCTACGGCCAGCACCAAGAGCAGAACGAGCGTGCTATGCACCCGGACCGAGACGCCGAGCCACACGCCGATCGGCGCGCTCCATCGATGGTCAATTTCGGACGTAGCTGGCCAGGGAAACATAGCCCTAATCCTACCCATCGGAGGCCTCGGCGGCAAACAAAGATGGGGAAGCGACCAGGAGAACTGCAAAGTCCTTTTTCCGAACCTCCGGCATATTATCCCCGTAGGAGCATGCATCAGGGGGGCTTTTTTTTAGAAAGGAGCCTGTGGTATGCATGCTGAAACTCTTCTCGACGCGTTTTCTCATTTGGAGGATCCTCGTAGTCGCCGAGGTGTGCGACATCCGTTTGCTGGTATTGTCGTTCTCATGTTACTGGGAATGCTGGCACGGATTCGTGAAATGGAAGTGCTCGTTCGCTGGGCAAG
>JAJRUA010000061.1 GCA_024278035.1 Planctomycetota bacterium
CGAACCGCAAACCAAAACTCACCGTCGGCGGGCGATTGATAGAGAAACGAAGTAACGTGCGGTGCTGCGGCAGTTACTTTTTCCCAGTCCGTGCCACGATTGGTGGAAACATAGAGAACGACTTCCGAAGCGGAGCGAGCGTCTCCCGAAGAAGCCCAGCGGTAGGGGATCGCTAGGCCACGATGTCCCCAGTAGATGGGCGCGTTGCCAGGTTGATGGACTGCCATTGGCCCGAAAGTCGTCTGCCCCATGGCCGTCTGCCCCATGACAGAGTAGACGCCCAGCCCTACTGCGAGACGGAAAAAGAGCGTCCAGCGGCATTGGGCGGCGACGTTCACGGAAGGCCTGGAAAGGGGAAAAACGAAGATTTTGTCCTCAACTGCCCCAACCGTAAGCTGAGCGCAGTATCCGCTTTCTCTTTATCGGCTAGAAAACGGGCGACTAGCGACCCTGCATTTACGAGTTCCGAGTAGGTAAACCTGCGCGATTGGGCGGTCTATTTCTGGACGCCCAGCGTCAAAAAGGTCATAATATCGATGGAACGTGAGAAGACCGAGGCAACTCGTTGGCAAAGAGGAAAGTAACGATGCTATCAATCCCGCCGCTGGCTATAGCAACGTTGTGGTTAGCGGTGATACTCGGCATGACGGCAGGCTTCTTTTTGTTGGTGAGAAAGTGGGCCGGTCGCTCCGGCGACAGCAGCCAAGAGGCGAGTGAGATGCTAACAAAGTTCCGCCATCTGCACGCTCGTGGTGGGCTGAGCGACGCAGAGTACCGAACCATTAAGACTAAGCTGGCACCGGAACTCCAAGCCATTGAGGTGGAGAGTTCTGCTCCAGTGAGCGAAGAGGCGAGTTTGAGTTCGATCGACTGACGATTTGGCTAAGCGGCTAGTCTAATCGGCGGCGAATTTGGCGAAGCCGCAACGGTTAGATCGCAACGGTACGAATGGGAGGCTTGTAAGGTGCCTTCCAAGAGTGCTAGCGGCCTGGCTTTCGTAAGACGATGAACGAAACTCGCAAGCGATGCGTAAGAGACGCGTAACACTGCTCGAAGATGAGTGGGGACATGGAAGGCCCGCCTAGAACGTGAAGGAAGCTGAAAAGGGAAAAACGAAACGGCCAAGTTAGATTGGTGACTGAATTGTGAGCGTCGGGACGTATGCTCACCAATTAGTCACAGGCCATCGTTCAACATCCCTTTGACGCCGACATCGAGTGGCACCATTGGAGGCGACGCGGTTACGGACTTCGAGCTAGCTCGAATGTCGGTCAATCGCCAAGCAAGACGGGTTAAAAGGAGTTGTCTATGCCTTCGGGTAAAGAGATTACCGGCACACGACGTGGAAGCACGTCGAAGAAGAACGCTTTCTGTTCCTTTTGCCGTAAGAGCTATCGTGACGTTGGTCCCTTGGTCGAAGGGCCGGGCGATGTCTATATCTGCGGCGAGTGCATTGACCTTTGTCAATCGATCTTGGATCAAGAACGCAAACGCCGCGGGTCGAGCAAGCAACTCTTCTCAAAAATCCCCACACCAAGGGAAATCGTAGCGGGGCTGGATGACTATGTCATTGGACAGGACTCGGCCAAGCGGGTGCTCGCCGTTGCGGTCCACAGCCATTACAAACGGCTCATGGCAGCGGAAGATGAATCGGATGTCGATATCGACAAGTCGAATATCTTGCTCGTCGGGCCCACCGGCTGTGGCAAAACGTTGCTCGCCAAGACGCTTGCTCGTAGCCTCAACGTCCCGTTTGCTATTGGCGATGCCACCACTCTAACGGAGGCGGGCTACGTCGGCGAAGACGTTGAGAACCTCCTGCTCAAACTGCTGCACGCCGCCGACTTTGATGTTGAGTCTGCCCAACGTGGCATTCTTTACATCGACGAAATCGATAAGATTGGCAAGACGAGCCAGAACGTTTCGATCACTCGCGACGTTTCTGGCGAAGGGGTTCAGCAAGCTCTGCTCAAGATGCTTGAAGGAACCACGGCGAACGTTCCGCCTCAAGGTGGTCGCAAGCACCCGGAGCAGCAGTACATTCAGATTGACACCACGAATATCCTCTTCATCTGCGGCGGCACGTTCGCAGGCGTTGAAGATGTTGTCCGTAAACGACTCGGCACGCGGTCGATTGGCTTTGGCCAAGACGCTGAAGTGAGCGATGAGGTGAGCTTTGCCGAGGCGATCTCCCAGGTGAATGCGGATGACCTGATTGCTTATGGTATGATTCCCGAATTGGTGGGCCGTCTGCCCGTTGTCAGTAGCCTTCGTCCGCTTGACGAATCGACACTGGTCCGTGTGCTAACCGAGCCGAGCAACGCGCTCACAAAGCAATACGAGCGGTTGTTCTCTATGGAAGATGCTCAACTGAAGTTCACGCCGGGAGCCGTTCAGGCGATTGCCAAACGGGCTCACGAACGTGAGACGGGAGCCCGTGGCCTGCGATCGATTATCGAGACCGTGATGCTCGATATTTTGTTTGATCTGCCCGACCAACCGCGTGGCCAAAACTACACGGTGACCAAGGGCGTGGTCGATGGCCGCGAGAAACTTTTCTCTGAGGATCCACCGCAAAGCAAGTCGGCTTAGTGATAATCCATGGCTCACGGGGCCATGACTCACGGGGAAAGTCCCCAGCGGTCGAAATGATTGGATTACCCACCCAGCTTGGAGACGTACAGTAAAATCATAAGGTTGACGTTCAATCCTGGGGCGGGGGTGCTAGACGCTGTCGCCGCCGGAGGTCGAGTCGCCTTTCTACAATGCCTAGGCCCGGAAGAAAACTTCTTCAGGGCCTAGGTTTTTTGGTAGCTTGGGTAGATGCTCGTTTTTAGCGATCCCTCTTTTCCCTTCTCCCTCAGTGTGAGTTTATGAAACGAGTTCGGACTGGTGGCGGTTTTCCCGCGATGTGGTACACGTTTCGTAAGATGCGTGAAGCGGGCGGGCCGCTCAAGTTTTGGCGGGCGATGCGCAGCCGCAATGCGTGCAAGACCTGTGCGCTCGGCATGGGTGGCCAAAAAGGAGGAATGGTGAACGAACGGGGCCATTTCCCCGAAGTCTGCAAGAAATCGATGCAGGCGATGACCGCCGACATGCAGCCCGCCATCCCTGCTGATTTTTGGAAACGGTATGGCATCAACGAGCTACGGGCCATGTCGCCCTATCAGTTAGAAATGGCTGGGCGGTTGGTCGAGCCGATGCGTTTCACAGCCAAGGATGGCCGCTACCGGCCCCTTAGTTGGAAAGATGCGATCGACGCCATTGCCGATCAGCTTGCTGCCACTCCTGCTGACGAAACGTTTTGGTACTTTAGTGGCCGCAGCAGCAACGAAGCGGCCTTTCTATTGCAATTTTTCGCCCGACTTTACGGGACGAATAACGTCAACAATTGCAGCTATTACTGCCATCAGGCAAGCGGCGTCGGTCTGACGAGCGTCACGGGCAGTGGCACAGCAACGATCGAGCTGGAAGACCTTGAAAAGGCCGACTGCGTCTTTTTGATTGGTTGCAATCCGGCATCGAACCATCCGCGCCTCATGTCGTCGCTTAAGAACCTTCGGCGTCGTGGTGGTGAGGTGGTGGTTATCAATCCGCTCGTTGAGACCGGGCTTGTCAATTTCAGCGTGCCGAGCGATCCGCTCAGTCTGCTGTTGGGATCAAAAATCGCTAG
>JAJRUA010000062.1 GCA_024278035.1 Planctomycetota bacterium
GGGGTGAGCAGAACATCAGCCGCAAGGGTTTTTGAACTTACAAGCCAAAAAACGTGCGGCCTACGCTCAAAGAATACCAACTTTTTACCAGTAAGGCAGTGTGGATGACTAAATCAGCAAGCCCTAGCTACGCTGGCGAAAACGTGAGACCACGTTTTAACAATGGATGGGACATCCCCCCATTCAGTCAAGCACCGGGTACGGCCTTGTTCCTTATTCGGATTTCTAGTCAGTTTTCAATTAAAGCCGAGCCCTCAAATCTCTTCCGTACCGGATGCGCAGACCCAAACATCGACGTTACAGAGCAAGAGCCACGATCATTGAGATGAAAGGTCGGGCTCTCTTACGCGGTAGGGCGTAAATTCGCAGTCGCCATCGAGAAAGGCTGGTGCTACGGGGGGGGGGCACTGCCCCGCAAGTGCATCAATCGGTTCAAGCAAAGATGACCCAATGTAGCAGGATCATAGCAGATACCCGCGAGCAGCCATAGGCTCTTAGAGAGAATAGCCATTTTGCTCGACTTTAGTTTTGGCAAATAACGGCTGTTTCTCTTATTTTGCGGTATCCCACCACTTCCGGAGCTAGCATCGGGGGGGGCTCTGTCCGAAAGTGCTGGGCTAGCCGCATGGCTCGGCCCGGTCACATGGCGTCCCAGGGCTGTTAGAATGTTTTTTTCCCATAGATTACCCGTGCCCGCCGCTGCCGGTCCTGGTAAAAAATCTCCCGCCCCCTCCATTTCCGCCGATATTACCCCTGCTATGACCCGGATTGAACTTTACGACACGACCCTCCGCGACGGGGCCCAGGGGGAAGGGGTCAACTTCTCGCTTGAAGACAAGGTGCTGATTGCCCGTCGGCTGGATGAGATGGGGTTCGACTTCATCGAAGGGGGGTACCCGCTCTCCAACCCCAAGGACGCTGAGTTCTTCCAGCGCATCGCTGCTGAGCCGCTCAAGAACAGCCGCGTCTGTGCCTTTGGCATGACCCGCCGCAAGGGGATTGAGGCCGCCGACGACCCGGGCATGAAATCGCTCATCGAGAGCGGAGCACCGATCATCACGATCGTTGGCAAGACAAGCGATTTTCACGTGGCCGAAGTCCTGCGCGTTAGCGAAGAAGAGAACCTGGCGATGATCGCCGAAACGGTTGCCTACTTCATCAGCCAAGGCCGTGAAGTGATTTACGATGCCGAGCATTTTTTTGACGGTTGGAAGGCGAACCCCGAGTACGCCGCCAAGACGATTCAGGCTGCCGCAGATGCCGGTGCCCTGCGCATTGTCATGTGCGACACCAACGGCGGGAGCCTTCCCGAAGAAGTCGCCCGCTTCACCCAAGAAGCGATCGCTGCGGTCCGTGTGCCGGTCGGCATCCACACACACAACGACTGCGAGCTGGCCATTGCCAACACGCTCGCTTCGGTCGATGCGGGGGCCACGCAAGTGCAAGGCACGATCAACGGTCTGGGCGAACGGTGTGGCAATGCCGACCTGATCTCCGTTGCGGCAAACCTCTCGCTCAAGAAGCAGGGCTACGAAATCCTTGACGGCCAACAAATCGCTCACCTTACCGAGCTGTCGGGGTACGTTTACGAAATCGGCAATCTCCAGCGTCGCATCAACCAACCATTCGTTGGCCAAAGCGCGTTTGCCCACAAAGGGGGAATGCACGTTCACGCGATCAATCGCGTCTCCCAGAGCTACGAACACATCTCGCCGGAGTCGGTAGGCAACGAGCGGCGCATCTTGGTGAGCGAGCTTTCGGGCCGATCGAATGTGATCGCGATGGCAACCAAGCTTCGGCTCGGCTTGGGTAGCGGGAGTGAGGACAAGTCGCTCATGGATCGTGTCCTCAAGGAAGTGGTAGAGCGAGAAAACCGAGGGTACCAGTACGAAGCGGCCGAGGGGTCGTTTGCCCTACTCGTCAAGCGATTGGCCGACGCGTTTTCGCCGCACTTCGAATTAATCAAATACCATGTTACGACGGAAAGTCGTGGAGGCAGCCCGCTCACCGAAGCGACCGTCAAGCTATTGCTGCACGAACCGAACGGGGACGATCGCACGGAACACTGGGTGGCTGAGGGGGATGGCCCGGTGAACGCCTTGGACGGTGCCTTGCGTAAGGCCCTGGCCGATCGTTTTCCGAAGCTAGCCGAAATGTCGCTCGTCGATTACAAGGTACGTGTCATCAACAGCGAGGCGGCCACCGCGGCCAGCGTGCGGGTCGTGATCGAGTCGCGCGACGCCGATGGCGAAACCTGGGGCACGGTCGGCGTCAATGAAAACGTCATCCAAGCCAGTTGGGAAGCGCTCGTTGATAGCTTTGAGTATAAACTCTGCAAAGACGAAGCGTAAAGTGAGCCATGTCGCCCCCGACCACGGTGAGAATAAAAAATTGGACGCGGATGAACGCGGATGCAGCGGATCAACGCGGATTAAAATCAAAAAAGCAAACGCTGTAAAAATGATCAAGACGAACTTCCAAGAACTTCCGGCTCAGTACGATCACCAAGCGGCACAGGCAAAGTGGTACCCGCACTGGGAATCGCAAGGCTACTTTCACGCCGACCCCGAAAGCGACAAACCGGCTTTCTCCGTGGTGATTCCGCCCCCCAATGTGACGGGTGCTTTGCACTTGGGCCATGCGCTCAACAACACGTTGCAAGATATTTTGTGTCGGCGTAAGCGGATGCAGGGGTTCAATGTGCTTTGGGTGCCAGGGACCGATCATGCGGGCATTGCGACCCAAGCCGTCGTCGAGCGACGTTTGCTGGAAGAAGAGAACAAGTCTCGCCATGATTTGGGGCGTGAAGGGCTTATCGACCGCATTTGGCAATGGAAAGCCCAGTACGAAAAGCGGATCACCGGGCAACTCAAACAACTCGGTGCAAGCTGTGATTGGGAACGACAACGCTTTACGCTCGACGACCAATGCGCCAGGGCTGTGCGCGAGACGTTCTTCAAGCTCTTTGCCGATGGCAAGGTTTATCGCGGTAAGCGGCTGGTGAATTGGGACACGTTTCTCGAAACGGCTGTCTCCGACGATGAGGTATTTCACGAAGAAGTGAAGGGGCACTTTTGGCACTTTCACTATCCAGTGGTGGATCCCCAGCCGGGCGAACCGGCGCAAGTCACGATCGCCACGACACGCCCCGAGACGATGCTCGGCGATACGGCGGTTGCCGTGCATCCCAACCCCGCGAAGCAACTTGACCGAGTCGAAACGGAGCTGCGCGAAAAACTCGTTGCCGCGACCGACAAGGACAAACGGGCCCTTGAGGAGCAAATCGACGCTCTGGCTGAACGCCGCAAGACGCACCTGCCGACGCTAGAAAAACTGCGAGATATGGCACAGCGTGGTGTGCTGCTCGAACTGCCGCTCACGGGTCGTAAGATTCCGCTTATTGCCGACGAATGGGCCAAGCCGGAGCTGGGCTCGGGCTGTGTAAAAATCACGCCTGCCCACGATCCGAA
>JAJRUA010000063.1 GCA_024278035.1 Planctomycetota bacterium
ACACTTGTCATCGTGGCAGTCTCCTTCGCTTGGGTACGGAATGGTTCTTCACAAAACTATTCCTACCAAGTGGAGGCTGCCCAAATCAATGTGCGCAACTATCAGGACGTTATCCCCGAACGTACTTGGCACGCCGATGGTCACAATGTGACATCTGGTAGCACAACGCAGCCTAGGTGAGATGCGGGCAACAACGATGCAAACCCTTGTTGTGAAGGTTTTTTTCACAATCGGGTAGGAGGGATCCTCGCGGCTCCCGTGCTCCACCGTCTCCCTTGCATCAGCCCTTCGCCCCGCTCTAGGGCATGCAAGGGCGACGGTGGCGGGGCGCCCCCACTGGCGGGCCTGAGCGGAGGCCCTTTTCTCGCTATTTGACAAGCTACCGACGGAAATATCGGATGGACCAACAAAAAAGGGCGGGATCCGTTGGACCCCGCCCGTTGCGTTTAGCTCAAGTCGTTAAACAATTCTCTCGATCAACTGTCCGCCGTTTCGAGCTGCGGTTTCTCGCTTCGAGTCGTCAATTGCTGGAGGTGCGTCACGCGGCTGTCCGCCTTGAAGGGGACTCCGTTGACGACTGACCCGATTAGACGGATGCCGACGCTCTTCAGAAGCTGGGCGGTCTGATGAATCTTCGGAACCGACGAATGGTCACGTAGAACCGAGAGAATCGCTCCATCACAATGCAGGCCGTAGAGCAACGAGTCGGACAAGCCCAGCAACGGTGGGCCATCGATAATGATAAAGTCGTACTCGCTTCGCAGCTTCTCAAAGATCGGCTGTGCCTGATCGGTGGAGAGGGCCTTCACCGCATCAGCATCACAGTAACCGGCCGTCATCACCCATAGGCCTTCGGCCTGCGTTGGATGAACCACGTCGGTCACTTCGGTCTCCGCTCGTAAGACTTCGCACAATCCATCTTCTAGAGGGAGATTAAAGAGTGCGTGCAGGCTTGGGCGACGGAGGTCACCATCGATCAACAGCGTCCGTCGTCCGGCACGGGCGAGGCTCGCAGCCAACTGGCTGGCGACGGTCGTTCGACCTTCACTGGTTGCGGGGCTCGTGACCAGCACAAGCTGTCGGCGTTTGGTGGTCGATTCGTGCATCAAAGCGGTTCGTACACTATCGATCGATTCGTTGAGATGAGCCACCACCGGGTGGTTGGGGTTCAGTGCTTTGCGTCCCGAGAGCGAGGGCAAAGTGCCAATCACGCGGATGCCTAAACCTTCATCCACCTGATCGGGGCCATTGAGCCTGCGGTTGGTGAACTCCATGTAACCAATACCCAGGCAGGTTAGCAGGAGCGATCCCAAGCCACCAGCACCGGAGATTGCCATTCGCACCATGGCATTATGGCTTTCGGTCGTTTCGGCACCGGCAGCCCCCGTCGACTTCGAGCCGAGAGGTTGAATCCGCTTCGGAGCCTTGAGTTCAACCCTCAGGTTTTGGATCTTTGTAGCGATCCCCTGTTCAACCTGGCGAAGTTGGTCGATCTCTGCGATCCGTAGCATCAGGTCCGTGTTATTCTTTGCCTTCTCTAATAGTTTCTCTTGGAGTTCGGTGAGCTTAGTTTCGAGCCGTTGCATCTCTTGGCCGATGGAGGCCCGAGAAACTTGAAAAACAAGGGTCTGCTGCTTGAGAAGGGCATTGGGTTCGTTGCCTTGCTCATTAGCAAATTGGGCCCGCATCTGCTCACGCATTTGGTTCATTTGAGCCTGAAGCGATTGACGCTGCTTCATAAGCCGCCTGACCGCAGGGGACTCACCTCGCTTGGCGAGCGACTGAAGCTGGCGAATTTGCATGTCGATTCCCATCATCTCTTGCTGCATCTGAGTGATATTGGGATCGCCTTGGAGGGCCTCGTCGATCTGTCTGTCTAAGTAAGCCGGGTCGTTGATTTGTTGCTCAAAGATACGGAACTGCATTGCCAATTCCACAAGGCGAGATTCAAGCCTCCCTCTGTTCTTTTGAAGTTCAAGTGCTTCGGAGAGCAAGAAGTTGGTTTCGGGATCCGCTCCGTTGTTGAAGGCAGAACTTACTCCACTATCCTCGGCAAGGCTTTGGTAGTCTCGCATCTTGTCTTCAATTTGGTCGCTAAGCGTTGCCAAGGCTATTTTCAGAATCTGTAGCGGTTTCGATCGGTTGCCATCTTCGGCAAAGATGACCTCTTCGTAGTAAGCACGGCTAACGGCCTCGACGACCCGCTTTAGGTCTTCACGGGGGTAATCACCGGACATAGAGATGCTGAGGATTTCACTATCGCTGGGATAGGAAAGAATCAATTCGTTGCGGAGCCAATCGACTTTGTCATCGACATCATCAAACATGGGCAAGTTATTGACCGCCGAATCACGGAGGGCCGCATTCAGAACGAGCGAACTACGGATGTAGGCGATTTGCGTTGCCTTGAAGATGTCGTAGTCGCGCGTCTGATTAGCACTCTTGGCATCCAGCAGCATGAGCGGTGACTCTGCCACTTTGTATTGGGCGGTCGCTGTGAACGACTGAGGGAACAGGAAGAAAAGTGCCGTCCCTACGGCCGAACCGACCAACAGGCTCATGCAGGTGGCAAGGAGCCAACGGCGTCGAAGCGAGTTAATGAGCCAACTCCGGTCCATGCCTCCCTTGAGCACATCTTGCTCTTGTGAAGCCCCCATGCCAGCAAAGGGACTCGCCATCGCTAGGCCGGCGCCAGCATTCGGTTGAACTTCGACCAAGGCTTGGCCCGGGTCAGAAAAAGTTGCTTCACCGTTCTCGTGATTCGCCATCGAGTAACGCTCTCCAGGTGCAGGTGGCTCCCGTTAAGGAGCTGACAGGCCCACGGCAATTTGGAAGAATCTCCATCGCCGGGGGCAAGACAAGTAATAAAAAGCTTAGCGGCGGGGAACATTCCGGTTCCTGCCACTGGCGTCCTGTAGTGCAACACCCGGTCCTTGCGTCGCTCGGCCAGTCGTTTTTGTTCCGAAGTCGTTACGAAGTCAGTAGTTAGGTTTTTTATGGTTTTCGTCCTGCGAGCGCCGTTGGTTGCCCTAAGGCAACAAAGAGGTTGCTTTTTTACAACAACCGACCAACGCCTGCCGTGCCTTGGCGCGCCGTGTTTCGATTAGGTTGCAAAGGAGCCGACGTTGGTCGAGTGCAATTCAAGCCCGTCTTCGGGAGTACTCAGCATCGAGAGAATTTTTAGTTCGAGGTACAACAGGCCCAAAGCGAGCGGCATCATTGCGAAGCCCGCAAAGTCATGGACCAATTGGTGAAGGATTTCGCTGTCGGGAAAGCTCGTATAAAGCAGCGACGTCACCACGATCCGCGTAATGTTGACAATCAGGGCAATCGGAAGGGCGCTCAGGAGAATGACGAATCGATCCCACCAGGGGCGGCGGATCAAGAGCGCAACCGCAAGCGCCAGGCCACCAAAAATGGTCACCATCCGCAAGCCACTACACGCTTCGGCCACTTCAAGAGGCACACCATCGACAACGATCTTGTAGCCTTCGCGGACAACCGGCAGGCCCAGGATGGTCAAAACGACCTCGGAAGCAATGGCGGCGAGTTTTTGTAGTCCCAAAAGCAACGGCTGCTCAATGACCGACGGGATAGGGTACATAAAAAACAAAAAACCAATGGCAGGTCCGGCCCAAAGAATCAGCCTCCATCCACCGACCATCAGAAAAAGTCCGAACAGAGCCACAAGAAACGCCATGCGGTTGAGCGGCTCGATTTCAAATTCGGCGGCCAAGAGAATTCGCATAGCGTAGCTTGCCAGCAAAATTGCGAGACCAATCCAACGATCGCTATCAGCGATTCGCTCGAAAGGTTGGCCAATCAAGACATAAGCCATCATGCTGAGGCAAATAACGGCGACGCCGGCACCTTGTAGCATGGGGGAAGCCAACAAAAAGTAACCCACGGCAATGAGGCCCGCCCCGACGGCTAACATGCCATTGCGGAAGAGGCTCGCCGGCACGACATTGAGGAAAGTCTCCTCTTTTTGGTCTCCACGCGGTTCTTGCGCTGATGGGTTGGGCCGACGAGTCCACATCAGGTAGGTCGCAATCAGCGGCATGAGCCAACCATGCGAATACTGGTCACGGGCCCAGAAAGCGCTGGTCGATTCGAGCATATTCCAGTACGAGTAAACAAGCAGCGAAGTAAAACCCACCAGGGCGAGGTAGGAGTAACGCTGGTAGCTATCGTCCCACGAGAAGACAGTGGGGTGCCCCACAGCCGCTTGGCTAGCCGAAGCCCCACCACGAGAGGGAAGGGCAACACCAGGGGTAAGGAAATCGTTTGCCATGAGAGAGATTTTCTGCGAGCCGAGTTATAGGGCCAGTTTAAGAGGATTGGGGGGGCAAACAACGGGATCGGGAAGAGGTGCTCACCGAATCTTCTCGTACGAGCTTTCCATCTAACCCTATTGAGACGCGGCATGCTTCGTTTCAGTTCCCTGATCGTGAGCAAGCATCGGCTGCTAGCGACGCCGGCACCTTCATGCCACCTAGCTTTTATTTCACCATTCTACAGAGCAGCTACTCTACGTAGTGATCCGAAAAAACGTTTGCATCCCTAAAAATAAGTGGTTTTGTCGGTCTTGTCAAACAACCGGCCCTCCTTCTCCAGGAGAACTGCAAAGTCGTTTCCCGAGAAGGATTTTGGGGATAAGGGGGATGTTGGAGATAGGGGGGATGGCTGTCGGGTAAGGTTATCGCTTCCTTACCAAGGGCTTTCTTCGGAAGCCGGGAAGAACGGTTTTCTACT
>JAJRUA010000064.1 GCA_024278035.1 Planctomycetota bacterium
GGCCAGCAAGTCGCCTAAGACGGAAGACTCGCCTGCCGGTCCGATCAGATTATGCCGACTGGAACGGAGTCCCTGGATCACGTCGTAGAGCGACACACGGTCGAGACCCGACGTAAGGCGATAAATCCAACGAGCGGCCTCGGCTCCTTCGAGAGCACCAAGTTCATTGATTTCATCGAGGCCAATCGCAAAAACATTGCTAAACGTCTTCTCGTCGACCGCTTCAAGCGCTTCGCGCAATAGGCGATCGCCCTGTTCCTCGCCGTCGGGAAGCGTGACCGTCACACGGCCCCGGTCCTCGTCGCCCCGATCGCAATAGCGGGCCGCTTCAAACGGGCCATCGTCGCCAACAAGGCCAATTTCGCCCCCCGGTCGGCCCCCTTCTCTTGGCGGAAGATAACGCTCTCGCCGCTCCGGTGTCACACCGTAGAGCATGGCCCGCAAGAAGTGCATGAGCGTCGTCTTGCCCGCTTCGTTCGGCCCGTAGAAGACGGTAATTTCAGGCGACAGCTTCCGCAGCCGTAGGTCGCGCCAAACGCCAAAGCCATCGACATGAATTTCGGTGAGCTTCATAAGAATGTTTTTTAGAAGGGGCGATTAAGTTGATGTTATTCAAAAAGAGAGAGGCCACTTTTCTTCTTTGTGTTCACCGTGACTTCGTGGTTCAAGATTCTTCGGTCATCAGGGCCACGCCGAGCTTCGCGGCACGGTTAAACAGGTCCGCCCGGTCGTCCGCACCCTTGATGGTTACTATTTTTTCGAGTGAAGGGTCCAGTAGGGGTTTAGAGAGCAGGCCTTTCAAGTCAAGAATAAACGCCTCGTTGTGGCGGAGCACCTGGACTTGTCGCAGCAGGTCGCCGAGGATGGTTTCTTGGTCGAGCTGTTCGTGGGGCGGTTCGTAGGGATCGTCGCAAGTGACCGCATAGCTCCAGCAAGCGGGCTGTTGTCGGCCAGCGTACGCTTGCAAGTCGGTTAGCAATTCTTGGCAGAGCCCGTCAGCGCGAAGCTCTATCAGAAGGGGCCCCACGCCATGCAAACGCCAGGCAACAAGCTGGTCGGTTCCCTTGGATTTGGCATGCACCTTGTCGAGCCGTTCACGCAATCGGGCCCGTAGTTGGTCGGGCGTAACTCCGGCGGTAAACTCGACGGTTTCTTCTTGCCATCGGACAAGATCGGTCGAAACGAACCGTGTTTTTGCTTTGCCGTCGATCTCGACTTGAACGACCGTACAGCCGGAGGGGCCTGCCTCGCGCGGGGTACGTCCCTGGGGCGAACCGGCGTAATGGGCAACGCCCGGCTCGTGATCGACCGTCGCCCGACGTGACCGGCCTCCGAGCGCCATATAATCAACGCGGTCCCCTTCTTTACCCGGTGCGTCGCTCGTGCCAAAGGCAACACCCAATGTGAAACGAGCATGGGCGTCTCGATGGAAACCACTGGCGTCCACCTCGCGGTCGCCCGGCTTGCTGATCCCTTGGACGCACGCCACCACCTTGCCATCGCGGGAGAGATTGTGCGACTCGACGCGGCCCACAGGAAACACCGTAACATTCTCTGGCAAGGGCCTACTCCGCGGCCAAGCGTCAGGCGGATCGCTGGAGCCACCCGCCCAAAAAACGCGAACGCCTCGCTTGTCGAGCCGACGAAACTGATCCATCAAAAAAACTACATCGCGCGGAGCGGCCCGTTCGAGGTCGATCACATTGCCAGCAAGCAACAGCGCGTCGGCGTTTTCGGTGAGTGCCGTGTCAAAAACCCGTTCAGCAGCGAGCCTTGGGGCGTCGCGCAGCATTTCACGCAAATCGTCTGGCGCGTGGGACAAGCCGTGGAGCGGACGGTCGATTCGCAGGTCGCTTGAATGAACGAAGCGGAGTGGCGCGTCAGCCATCGACGCCTCCATGCGTGATTGGGGGGAATTAGTGGGAATCCGAGAGGAAGCCAACCTTGCGGCAGCCGCCTACTCGTTAGAATCTACCCAGTGTACGGCAATTCTCCAACTTCAACTGGGGGGGGGGACGCAAAGACTGATAAGAAACCTCTATAAATTGCACCTGCGATAGACTACACCCTACTCATTCCCGGGAAATACGCAGCTAGCACCTCCGTGGGGCGGTATTTTTAGGGGTTCCCTGATCCCTGAGGGACTCGCCGGCCTTCAGGCAGCCCGAGGCTCCCCATATTCGACTGTTCTGATGGCGTCCCCGGCCGTACCCAGCACGCTGCACAAGAACCTGCTGAGCACCAACGCGATTGAGATTCGTTCCGCAACACGAGAAGAAAGCTGAGCCGTGTGACGCGATTCCGAGCGGAGACGGATCCAATAGCGAGACCACGTTTTAACAATGCCTTCGAGGGCAGCAGGGCGTCGAGTTCGCTCGCGTCTAGCACCTTGCCCACGTGTTGCCGATGCGAGAAGCCTCCGGAACCAAGGTGCTCTGACCACGGTATCCAAATATAGAAGAAAGCTGTTATTCGCGAGCCTCTCTTCGTTACCAAAAAAAAGGTGTGCCAGCGAGCGAACTCGCTGACACACCTTCGGCAAAATTTTTGCAGGCGAACCTTCCCGCTTAACCGTTATCAGAAGGTCAGACCAATGCCACTGGTAAAGCCAATGAGGCCAATGTCTTCCGAGTCTCCATCCTGCAGGCCGCTCCAGTACTGCGTTTCAAACGCGGTCCGGAAAACGGTGTTACCGAAGCGTGTGCAACGATTCCACTCAAGACCAAGTTGGGCTTCTGAGATCGAGAAAGTTCCCGGCACATCGGCACCACCGTCACTACCCTGGCCAAACTGCCACGAGTGACGCAGACTAACATAAGAGGTAGCGCCGAGAATCTGACGACCCTTGAGTCGAACGCCGATCAAGGGGCCGAAAGTGCTGTCGTAGTCCAAGTCGTTACGCTCATCAAAAGAGGCCCAGCGGATACCGGCCGTCACTTCACCGTTGAGTCCGCCCAAGCAGAATTGGCGTCCAATCTCGGTGTCGAAAGTCTCCATCTCAATACGATTTCCGCCACCTTCTAGCGTCGATCCGAAGTTAAAGTAACGAAGCCGAAAAATTTGTCCTTGCGAGTTAACTCGATCGTAGGTCAGCCGTAGACCTGCTTGGAGATCGTTTTGCGTGTCACCAACTTCGTTTTCCGAATTGTTCACCGCAAACAGCAACAAATCGGCATTGAATTGTGAGGTTGAGCAGCAACCGCCACTGACCGGTGCACAACCGGCGACGGAACCACAGCTTTCTTCCCCATCACCGCATCCGTCGGCGTAGCAGGCAAGGTTGACAGAATCAGTGGCCTGCTCCAGAGAAGCAAGCCTCTGCTCTAATTCACGCAGACGCTGGTCGGCGTTTGAATAGCCAACATCTGTAGCGTTTGCGAGTGAAACGCCTAGTCCGACCACGCAGAATACTGTGGCCTGTAAAGAGTATCGTAGGTTCATAAGATTGGGCCTCCTTGCCGCCTCAAGGTACACTTGCTTCCATGCAACAATACACTACCGACGTGTGTTTATTTGTCGCGTAATGTGCCTCTCGACACGACGCGTCGGGCAACTCAACGAAGAAAGTCCGGGGTGCTGTAGACAGGATAATCGTGAAAGTGGGTGCTAGCATCAGCCCGGCTGCAGGATGGACCATTTTTTGTAGTGGCTCGCTTCATACGAGATGCGTAGAAAGCCATGCCAACCAGAAGCAGCAACCAGCTCGTCGGCTCAGGAACCGTGCTCGACTCGCTAGTTAAACTCGACGATCCAAAGTTAGCGAGCCACATGTCGTAGTCGCTGTTGCCGACGAAACCATCGCCATCGCCGTCGGCGGGCAGGTCTTCGCCAAATTGTAGCCAACTATCGCGCCAGACGGTGTAGTCAGCGGCGTCCACGGTGCCATCACCGTTGTAGTCGCCGTCAAGAGCTGTGATCTCCGCGTACCAATCGATGACCGCTTGTCGGCGAGCTTCATCCGTGGCGCCACCGAACATCGAGCCGTAGCTAAAAAAGGTCGCGCTGTCGGCAGGCGACTCATAAACCTTCTGCAATTGGCTAAGCGTCTCGGCAACCCCGCCTTCGTCTGCCGTGTGCAGGTAGGTACCCAGGCCGATTGAAATATCGGTATTGGTCGGCGTGCTAAAGATGTCGTTCAGAAAGCCATCCATCAGAAAACTGTTCGACTCTCGTAAGTAAACCATCGGAATAGCAATGTCCAAGAGGTCTTGCTCGAGCCAGCTACGATAGTCTTGCATATAATCCCGCTCGGCCGTTGTCGGATTGTTCCAAACGGCAGCGGAAAGTTGGATCTCGCGTCCTTCGCTGATTTCGACGGCGTCCACCGTTTGCCCGATCGAAGCCACAAGGTCGGTCACCCGGCTTTGTACCCAATCACGGTACGCCTCACGCTTGGCAAGCGTCGATCCGTCCGAGGCGTCTTGGCCTGTCGCATCGAAATAAAGTTGATACGAGTAAGGATCGTGCGGCAAGTAATCCCAATCAGGTCGAAAACTTTCCGACGCCCCACCGTTGGGTCCAAGCCAGCGGATATAGTCGAGGTGAATACCATCGACATCGTAGTTGGTGGCAATGTCTTGAACGACGTTGTTCAGGTAAGTTTGCGCTTCGGGCAAGACATGGTTGATACGCGCGTAGGAACCGCTAAAGGTGCTCGAGCCGCCGACTAGCGCCTCCACGTTGCCGTTGATATCGGTCACCCGAAAGCTGGGGTCCGAATTGTAAAAAGCATGCCCTGGATCGGTTGGCCCCGCCGAATCGCGCCAAAGGGGCATCGTATTGATCCAGGCATGCAGCTTGACTCCACGGGCTTGGGCGGCGGTTAGTGCGACTTGCAGGGGGTCGGTCGCCGAGGTTAGTTCTTCTGCCTTGGGATCGTAGTTGCTGTTGTAGTAAGCATCTGCCTTGCCGCGAACTTGCCAAATCACATCGGTGATACCCATGTCGGCCGCATTGTTGATCCGATTGATAATGTCGGTAGGGCTGTCTTCGTTGTACTCAAATCGGCTGATCCACAGGCCTCGGAAGTCGCCAAAGTGATCGGTCGCCGACGCCAGCGCTGGTTGTAGTATGAGGGCGAGTACAAAAAACGGGCGCACTAGGGCTGGCCAGAGGGGACGGCCCCTTCGTAGGAAGGAAACTCGTAGAAAAGGAATACGCATGGGATCGATACGCCTAGTTTCTCTGTTCAAGTCAAATGTGGGCTGGTGCTAGAACCTATCCTAGACGGAAAGTGAGGGTTGGAGCCGCGCTCTTGCGCATTGGCGAGAGGGAATAACGCGGTTGCTGGCTCCCACGGGACCGCTGTTTAGCTAGTTTGACATTCTGAGAAGTATCCCCCCCAACAGTTGGCAAACTAAAAATCATGTTCCTGGTTTCTCGGTACGCGGTCGTGTTAGCAACTTGCTTTGCTGTTTTTCCTCCTGCGGCCTTGGCGGAAGAGGATTTATCGAAGCCGCCGGAGGTGTCGCGTGAGTTTCGTGCGGCGTGGATTGCCACGGTGGCGAACATTGATTGGCCAACCAAGCCGGGGCTTTCCGCCGAACAGCTCAAGGCAGAGTTAGGCGGCCTGTTGGATTTGGCGGCAGAGCTAAAGATGAATGCCATCGTGCTGCAAGTCCGCCCTGCGTGCGATGCGATTTACGTTTCGGACCTGGAGCCCTGGTCCGAGTTCCTTACGGGCCGGCAAGGCTTAGCGCCCGAGGGAGGATTTGATCCGCTCACCTGGGCGTGTGACGAGGCTCACCAGCGCGGACTGGAACTGCACGCTTGGTTCAACCCCTACCGCGCTTCGCATCCAAGCGGAAAAAGCGAACCGTCCGCCGACCATGTCAGTAAGAGGCACCCCGATCTGGTTCGGACCTACGGCAAGTACATGTGGCTCGA
>JAJRUA010000065.1 GCA_024278035.1 Planctomycetota bacterium
CCTTTAGTCGATCGATCTCTGTTGCAACACGAGTTGGTCGTCGCCCCCCCTGATTTGCACCCGACCGCTTTGGAATTGCCGGAGCCCCCTCTCCAGGAGGAGCCCGCCAGCGAGATTCCTCAAGTCGCTCAACCTCCCGCTCCCGAAGCAGCTTCAGCTAAGGAACAATTTGTGGGCGTGGAAGACCGGGTGCCGCCCGATCTCTCTAAGAACCCCCCACCCACCTACCCTGCCGAGGCGATCCGTAGGCACCTGGAAGGCGTCGTCTTGCTTCGGCTAACCCTTGCCGCTTCCGGCAAGGTGGAGCGAGTCGAAATTGTCCAATCCAGCGGCCATGCGCTACTCGACCGGGCGGCAGTAACCGCCGTCAGCAAGTGGCATGCCCGGCCGGCTGAGTTAAGAGGCCAGTCGGTCGCCACGATAGAAATTCTTCCCGTACGTTTTCGGCTGTAAGGCATGCGTTGATTTCTGACTGGTGTTTCCAGCTCACGCTCCCCCCCCTCACTCAATACGTTAAGTTGTATCCCAAGCGGGTGGTGAAGCCGGTGCCAAAGACTCCCGAACCGTGAACCAAGTAGTTTTTGTCGGTGATATTTTCCAGGCTTAGGCTGACGCGATGCTGATCATGGCGGCCATAAGTGTGCCCCAATCGTAGGTTGAGCGTGGCATAACCGGGCGTGCCGCCGATAGGGATTCGCTCGTCCGTGATATCCCGAACTTGTTCCAACCGATCTTGTCGCCGCACCATCCAGGTATAGACCTCGAAGTAGCTGCGCAGGCGCGTATCGCGCCAACGCAAACCCAAAATCCCTTGAGTCGGCGGAACTCGGCTAAGCGGCGAATCCGTCACGCGGTTGACTCCATACGTGTACCAAAAATTGCCGTACAGGCTCCAACCATCTTCAAGCAAGTACTCGCCGCTTGTCTCGACACCTTGGACAAACGAATCTTGGTTGGCCGAACCAAAAGTATTCGGAACTGCCGTATCGATCGAGACAATGTTGTCCTTGATGTCGGTCCAAAAAACAAACGTCTGAGTACGAAGGCGATCGAAGTCGGTTTTGATGCCCAGTTCGTAGTTGATCGAACGCTCCGGACGAAGTCCCAAGCTAGGCACGCTGCTGCCTTCTTGCAAAACATTAGGGTTGAGGGCCATCAAGTCGTCCAGATTAGGAGCACGAAATCCTTCGGAAATGGAACCAACCAAATGGATGTCAGGATCGATTTCGTAGACCAACCCAATCTGGCTCACCCAATCGTTGTAATTCGGATTGATGAAAGTAGGCGTACCTTCGACGACTGGGGTGCCAGCCGTGTTGATGTTTTCGTAGCGAAGGCCGGCGACCATATCGAGCCGGTCGGTGAGGGCCACATCCCAGTTAAGAAACACGCCAAGGCGTTGGTACCATGCGTCATCAGGCACGATCGGCCCGCTGGCTGTGCCGCCGAAAGGAGAATCGACATCGTCGTAGTACCAATCGAAACCGCTGGTTAATTTCCCGAACCAATCGAGGTCTTTAACCGCGACCGCTTGCACACCGAGTGTTTCAACATCGATTTCTTGATACCGGGTTGTCGGGATGCCACGCCTCTGGTTTTCTCGTTGGCGATTGTACGAGGCTGTCACGGTCAGAGCATCGATAGCCCGGATCGGGTCGAGTGCCTGGTAGCGGACGTAGGCCAGGTCGCGCTGTTGGGGATCAAAAAAGCGGGCTCCGCCTGGTGAGTTGCTGTTGTTCCGATCACCCGGGTAGCCGGGAAATCGGTCGCTTCGCGGCAGATTGTCTTGCTGGAAATGTTGTAGCGAGACGGTGAGCATCTGCTTTTCATCAAGCAAGAAATTGAATTTGATATCGCCGGCCCATTGCTGGTAGCTCGTGCCGGGTTGGCGTCCGAAGTCGAAGCCTGTGTCAAGATCGTTGACATCGGCATAGCTGCCGCCCGCGAAGACGCCCGTGTTGTTCGTCCAGCCCTCGACATTGAGCCGACTGTAGGGCGAAGAGTTCGCCGTATTGTAGTACTGGGTGAAATCGCCACCTGAGTAGTTACCATGCTCTGTTCCGTAGTGCGTGTCGGCACCGCGTGTCACGACGTTGATCGCCCCGCCAATCGCATCCGATCCCCAAAGCACCGAACCTTGGCCTCGCAAAACCTCGATACGATCGATCATTCCGGGGTCAATCGTATTGAAATACTGGTTCGGCCCGCGGCGGGTGACGGAATTATTCAAACGAATACCATCCACCAAGATCAACACTTGCTGACCCGTCAGTCCGCGAACGAAGGGCGACGCCTGACCGGCTGCCGTGCTTTGCATCAACACGCCGACTTCGTTCTGAAGGGCATGGAACATGTCGGGCGCTTGTCGTTCGGCAATCTCTTGACGCGAACGAATCGAGGCGGCAGACGAGGTGTCGAAGATAGATTTCTCGCTGCGAAGAATACCGCTATTTTGGCCAAACGGGCCCGACGACTGGCCGAACTCCATGTCCGAAAGGTTCGGGAAATTCAACGAAGTACCAGGAGACCGGGGCACAGAGTTCGTCCCAAAATTGGACGATGCCGTGGGCACTGGATCTGCTGGCGCCGGTGCTGTCGGTAGCGGGGCTGGAGGAGGAGTGACCTCAACCTCTGGCAACGTTTGCTCTGGCGGCTGAGGCGAAACGGCCGGTGGTTGGACAAGAACCGCTGGCAGCGTCCCTTCTGGTGGATTGCCGCTTTGTGCCGACAACGGGCTAACAGATAAGAGTAGGAAGCCGAGGGCAATAAAGCTTTTGAACATCAGGGGATTTCCTGTCCTATCTCTTCAATCAACGCGTCGCAGCGGGGTAACGGTAACGGTAAAAGGTGCCCTGCACTTTACGTCCCTCTTATCGGATATTGGCGATAAGAAGTTTTACAGCGGCTATACGAGCGTTAAAGCTTTCCTATCCCCCCCCTGTTTTTTGGGTCCATCTGGGATTTCCGTGGGTGCTATTCTTCTATGAAAACCAAGGGGTCTCCTATGAAAACCAAGGGGCTCCGCTCGGGCTCGACAGAAGAGGCCCTCCGCCGATTTCACCCTTACATCAGCCCTTCGCCCCGTTCCGGCTCGCAACTGTGGTAAACAAGTACCGATGAGCTTACACCTGGGCCGTTTGGTCGGCGTACTTGTCACGGATCGCAACCACCTCGTCCATGCAGCCTAAGAAAAGATCGACCAACCTAGGCTCAAAGTGCTGGCCGCGCCCTTCTTGCAAGATGGCGATACATTTTTCTAGGGAGAATGCCTTCTTGTAAGGACGTTCGCTGCTGAGGGCGTCGAACACATCGGCCACGGCGGTAATGCGGCCTTCAAGCGGGATCGCTTCACCTTTTAGCCCTTGGGGATAGCCTGTTCCGTCCCATTTTTCATGGTGCGTTGCAGTAATCACGCTGGCCATCCTAAGCATCGGTGAAACGCAACCGGCAAGGAACTTGACCCCCAGCGCAGCGTGGAGATCGGAGTGGTCCGACGCTCTTTTTTCTGTCTGCGAGCAAATATCCGTCCCGTAATCGCAGTGCTGCTTCATCCTGTTGTATTCGTCTTCTGTCAGCTTGCCTGGCTTAAGTAAAATTGAGTCCGGGATGCCTACCTTACCGATATCATGAAGGGTTGATGCCTGTTGGATCATTGAGATGGCTGCGCGGTCCATCCCTAGCTCGCGCGCAATGATTCCGACATAGCGGCTCACACGAAGAACGTGTTGTCCAGTTTCATTATCACGGTACTCTCCCGCACGAGCAAGGCAGTTCAGTACCTCTTGCTGTGAGAGTTGCAATTCTCGTGTTCGCTGCTGCACTTTCATTTCAAGATTGTCTTGATACGATTTAACAAGCAGGGCATTATGAACACGAGCGATCAAGTCTTGTGCATCAAGCGGTTTGGCTAGGAAGTCGGTCGCTCCGAGTTCGAGCGCCTTGATCTTCATGTCGCGATCTGTTGCGGCAGTGAGGATCAGAATCGGCAGGTGGGAAAAGTTGGGATCGGCACGTACCGCCTCTAAAATATCGAGTCCGCTGACTTGCGGCATCATGATATCCAAAAGCAGCAAGTCTGGCGGATCTTGGTACAAGAGGGCCAAGGCTTTGGTTGAATCCGTCTCCGTAATAAAGTTCTCGTAGCCAACAGCACTCAAATGTGCGCAGGCGAGTTTGATATTGAGAGGCACATCGTCGATCACCATGATTTTGTGGTGCTCGACTTTGTCGCCATGATCGGCCGACGATGAATCGCCAAATCCAGGCGCCATCGCCTTGGCTTCTTCGGTAGGAAGTAGGAGGGAGGGGTTCATGTCGTTAACGATTTCGAAGAATGTAAGGAAGGCGAAGAATATAAAGTGTTGGGTCAGACGCTACTTATCAGCGTCCTGACGGGTATATCAACTCGAAGGGAGATTTTTTCGATCGTTTGAAGGGTCTCAATTGCCTCAGGAAATCGGTTCTCGATTGCAAGCTTTTCTAGCTGTCGAGCTGGCTCGGTGAATTCATCAAACCCTGCTCCTCCAGCCGTGCCAAGTAGGCTGTGGGCAAGTCTTTCGAGTGGCTCGCCCTCTTGGTTTTCAGCAGCGGCTCTTAGCTTTGGAAGACAATCTTCCAGCAGATCACCAAAATCTTGGACAATCTCTAAGAAGACCGGGTTGTCTGTGGGGAGCGTGGAATAGAGACGGCTGTTCTCGTCAGTCGTATCCACTTCATTTGAGTCAATGCCGAATGGAGCAGAGCCCTCTTCTTCAGGGAACCACTCACGTATCTTGGCAATCAAATCCCCTGCTACAACCGGCTTGGTGAGGTAGTCATTGCAGCCGGCATCCATGCATTTTTCCTTATCTCCTTTCATCGCATGAGCCGTTAGGGCGATGATTGGTGTTAGGTTTCTTTTCTCACGGAGCGTGGTTGCAGCGGTGTACCCATCCATGACCGGCATCTGCATGTCGAGGAGGATAAGATCGTAGTCTCTTGAAGTAGCCTTACGAACGCCAATTTCGCCGTTCTCTGCAGTGTCGATTTCCGTAACACCCGCCTGGGTCAAAAGGGCGATGATCAGCTTTCGATTGATCTCTCCATCTTCAACCAGCAGGATGCGTGCTCCTGTTAACTCGCTTCCCGCGGAGGCGGTCTTCTTAATTTGCTGAGGAGACGCAATCCCATCACCTGGAGGCGAACTGAGCATTTCCGTATTGGCGAGGGAACCAACATCAATAGCAACAGTAAAAGTACTCCCATAATCGACACAGCTTTCGACCCACAAGTCGCCTCCCAACGCACTGGTCAATTTCCGGCTAATGGTTAAGCCAAGACCGGTCCCACCGAACTTGCGGGTTACGGAGTTATCGGCCTGTGAAAAGGGAGCAAAGATCGTTTCGAGTTTGTCTTCGGGTATGCCGATTCCACTGTCGATAACATCAATGCGCAGCCGATTGTTGCCAGCTTTACTTTCTTCGACTTGAGCCACCAAGCGAACACTCCCTTCGGAAGTGAACTTAATGGCGTTACCAACAAGATTGACCAGCACCTGTCGCAGACGAGTTGGGTCGGTAGAAATGGTCTTCGGCAAAGGCCCTTTCCATTGGCTATCGAGAGTCAATCCTTTCTCTTTGGCACGCACTCGCATGAGGCTAACCACTTCGGCCAAGAGAGCATGGGGCGAATAGTCGAGAAGCTCCAGTTTGATTCTGTCCGACTCGATCTTGGATAAATCAAGAATATCGTTGATTAGCGACAGAAGGTGCTTTCCACTGACCTGGATGTGCGAGAGATACTCTGCCCGCTCGGCAGGGCTTAGCGCTTCTCCCTGTTGAGCGACGAGGTCCGTAAAACCGAGAATCCCATTGAGTGGTGTTCGTATTTCATGGCTCATATTAGCCAGGAATTCGCTCTTCGCCCTGTTTGCCGATTCGGCAGCGATGACAGAGACTTCGAGGTCCTTCTGGATTCTTTCTCGCTGCACAATTTCATCGGAAAGCTGTTCGGTACGCTGCGAAACACGTTCTTCTAGTTCGTTATGAGCTTGGATCAAAGCTCCTTTTGATTTTTCAACTTGGATGAGCATCAGATTGAAGGCGTCGCAGAGTTGGCCCAGCTCATCGTTGCTTGCCTTCTTTACCCGTAGTGAATAATCCCCACTTTGAGTAATCTCATTGGCGGTCTCGGATAGCTGGTAAATGGGATCGGAAATCCCTTTTTGTAGGTAGATAGAAAGAACAGCCGCTAAGCTTAGCGAAAGAAACGCCACCTCAAGGATCGTGAGTAGGCCAGCTTTTTGCTTTGCGAGAATATCGGAAGAGTTGGCTCTCAGCATTACATTGCCAAGGAAGACTCCTTGATCAACAACGTCCTCATAGACTTCGAGGTTTCCCTTTGAGTCGTACTTGTAGCAATTGGCAAAGGTCGGGTCTGTCGGAAAAGCATCTTCCCCCCCCTTGGCAGAGTAGCTAGCAAACAGATTGCCCTCGGCATCGTAGAGGCAGGCCAAATCAACCGTTGGCTCGGACTCAAGCGACTGTAACAGTTGTTGGGCAGCCTCTTGGTCAAGAAAGGAGAGAACGCCCGTGCTATTGAACGCAATCATACGTGCTTGAGACGACAATCGTTCAACCTTGGTCTCTTTTAGATCAAGCATCTCTTTCTTCGCCATCCACAGGCCTGTGATTGCCACAGCAATGGTTGCTGAGCTCACTGCGAGTAGGATAAGTTTTGCTTTCAGGGATAGATTATTGCAATAATTCATGGTAATAATTTGAGCCAACGATAAGCACCGTCTTCGTATCGCCTTTCCTAGGCTTCCGAGTCACTCCGTAGGGGGGGCTATTTATCGGTTTACGGAAGGCCCTCCGATTCGGTCGCCAAGATTGAGTAATTTTGCATCCAGCTGTAAGCCATGCTGGTGTACCGCTTCGGCGTTAATCTGAAAGCGAACGTTCGCGCCTAAGACATAAAAATTGATAGCGGCTCCGCGGTTGGCAAATCCAAGGGATTCGCCAACAACCAAAATTGGTTTGCCGATAGTTTCCTGAAGAAGGGCTTTTTGATGACTTTCATCAAGGGCGCCTGCGACAAAAAGAATATGACAAGGTGGAATCTCTTTAAGAGAAGCGACTTGCACCAAACGTAAATCGCGACCCGCAATTTTACGCGTAGCGGCAATACGTTGGAGTTTATCGAAGACCCGGGACTCGCCAAGCAAGGCGACTACGAAGTCGTTGTCGATATTCCTTCCTTTTGTCCCTTCTTCGACCTCGGGCCAGGCGACAAATCGCCCAAAGCTATAGAGAAAGACCGCCTTTACGTTGGCTTCACGCTCAGGATCGATCCTTTCCTGCGCTTCACATCGACCGCCCCCAACAGCAAGGACTATAAGGAGGATGCGCAGCAGTCCCCTCTTAATCGACCGGAGTCGTTCAAGACGGAGTCCTCCCGCAAGCGGGAGTTTCGTTCTGCAAAGGTACGTGTCCATATTTCCGGAAAACTGTACGTTTAGTACCGGAGGACAACCGTGTATTAGGGGGCTTCAAATTGAAGCCTGCTAGGAATAGCGCGTGTTTAGAAGAGGATTAACGATAAAAGCAAATATGCCGGCCAGCACCTCCAGGTGGCCATTCCGTAGAACTTGCGGTAGTGAAGCGGCCCCCATTTTTTGGACCACCGGCGGGCCAAGCTTAGATAGGGCTTGCTGATTTAGTCACCACACACCCTAGCCTACGAGGTAACAAGCTGGTGTTTTCCATAAGGTGGTCCGCACGGTTTGCGGTATCTCACCAACGCCGCGTTCAATCAGGGCGAGAAACCCCTCGCTGGCTCTCGGTGCGAACCTCACGACAGAAGCTGAGGATTGAGGTTTCAACGTAATAAGTCACCATCGTTCACGCCGAGTTCTGTAAGGGGAAAATCCCGTAAACCAATTTAGGTTCCACTGTACCATTACTCCATCCGCTTCTCGTCGATCAGCGCAATAAGCTGCTTCTGCGGAGCAGCGAACTTGGCGAGGCCCTCTTTCATTAGTGTTTTTTCGAGGTGGGCGAAATCGATTTTGGCGTCGATGTCGGCCAAGATTTCTTTCGATGGTAACTGGTTGATGCAGCGCGTGAAGGTCTGGCCGCTTGCCTGGACGGCGTCGTTGGTGCCGGGCGGGTTCGTTTGGATGTCGCTACCAGCCAGAGCAGCAACGTATTTCCAGGCGGGGTCTTCCGGTCTCTTGGTGCCCGTGCTGGCAAAGATAATCTCTTGGTCGAGCGGCGTTTTCTTATCCGACCAGAATGTTTGATTCGCTTGCCAAATGCGTTGGGCATTGACGATGCCGACAAGCCCCTGAGCATCGTCCGACAAATTGGCAGCGTGCTTCTCGCTGTAAACGTCGATCCGAGATACAAAAATGCTGTAAACGCTCTTGAACGTGTCGAGCGAGTCGCGTCGCTGCGCACCGCGCCAAGCCGCTTCGCGCGCTTGGTTGTACTGGTCCATGGAGAAGATGAGCGTGATGTTCAGAGTGACGCCCGCTGCACAAAGGTCTTCCACCGCATCCAGACCCGCGGGCGTGGCAGGGATTTTGATCATCCGGTTGTCATGGCCTGCCGACCATTGCTTGCCTAGTTCGATGTAACGGTCCACTTTCTCTTCGTGCGAAAGTGGGCAGCCGGCGTCTTCGAGGAGCGGATCCAGCTCAAAGCTGACCCAGCCGTCGTTCCCTCGGGTCTCTTTCCAAACGTCATGAAAAGCAGCTTGGGCATCGGTCACGACTTGGTCCGTCACCGCCCAGGCGACAACGGCGTCGTTATCGTACTTCTTAAGAAGTACGCCGATATCGTCATCGAACTTGCCGGAGGCAATAAGCCCCGAGATAATAATTGGATTCGACGTAGCTCCCGTGGCACCAAGCCCCCGGTTGATCTTCACCAGCTCAGGATCGACCGAGTCGAGCCACAGTTTGGTTCCACAAGCAACAAGCGACTCAAGCGGTGTGGGCATAGCAACGGACTCCAGAGAAGGGGCATGAGAAAGAAGCTGGACAGGATCACGTGATTAGAAAGGATTAACAGGTTTCGCTTCAATCCCGTTCATCCTGGAAAAATCCTGTGATCCTGTTTCGCTTTCTGGATTACGCTTCGAGAACCGCTCGCCGTGCGAGTCCGGCGGCACCGATGTAACCTGCGTTGCCGCCCAGTTCGGCAAACTCGATCGAGATGTGGCCGCAGAGGCTCGGAATAAGGCGAGGTTCGACTTGGTCGCGAATTTCTTTGAGGAATCGCTCGCCTAACGGGTGCCCCGCTCCGCCGAATGTTAGTGAGCCGCCGATCACGACCGCCTGGGGGTCGATCGTATGGATGCTCGTCACGATGCCGATCGCCAAGTAGCGGGCCGTGTCGAGAACGATTTGCAGCGCGACTTCGTCCCCTGCTTCAGCGGCATTGGCGACCAAAATGGGGGACATTCGCTCGCCCCCTTCGACGCTGTCTCTTAAAGAGGTTTCGATAAATGGGTCGGCCAAGATTTGATTTGCTCGGCGAACAACGCCATAACTGCCGCAGAATCCTTCGAGCGTTCCACGAATGCCCAGCGAGTTGAGCGGTGCGTTCGGATCGGAATCAATAATGATGTGCCCCAGCTCCGCTCCGCAACTATGTTCGCCGGAAAGGACCTGATCGCCCAAAATAATGCCGCCGCCCACACCCGTGCCAAGCGTTACCATCACCAAGCTATCGAATCGCTTGCCCGCCCCGCCCCAGAACTCACCGTAAGCGGCGGCGTTGGCATCGTTCTGATAAGTCACGGGTAGCCCCAACTCCTCAGCAAACAGGTCCCGCAATGGCGTGTAGTGCCACGCTTGCAAATTGCCAGGGCAAAGGAGCATTCCCTTTGCCAAATCCATCGGGCCGGGCGAGACAAGTCCCGCCGCTGCCAGATCACTTAGGGAAAGGCCAATCGCCTTTGCCAGCGAGTCGAGCGTCTGGGCCACCCGTTTCGCCGCTGTCTGAGCCCCATCTTCTTGGCAAGTGGGGATCGAATCGAAGCCAAGCGTCTCAGCTTCGTCGCTCACGAGGCCAATCTTGATATTCGTACCGCCGATATCGATGCCGGCGTAGAGAGGTTTTTGAGGAGCGGTCATCGGTGGCGCTTGCTTCGGGGGCTTCGGGGGGGAATCGGTTCGGGAGAGGTTTTTAAGAGGCCTTGAGCTTGGTGATTTCTTCTTTCGCGTCGGAGATAGCTGCTTCGAGCTGTTCGACTTCTGCCGGGTCGTCCATCTGCTGCTTGGCACCGTTGAGGCGTTGCTGGAGGCCGTCGATCTTCTTGCGAAGGACTTCGACTCGTTTTTTGGATTTTTTATCCATTCTTCTATTGACCAATGCATTAGGAAAGCGACAGACCGACCAGCGGAAGGCCAATTTTAGCAAAATAGATCGCGGCGCTGAGAGTAAAAGTTACTGGTATTTCCCTCAAAAGACTATCCGCGGCGGTTGCCCTATTCTTCGGTGGATTCCGGTGCGAACTCGATGGCGGGCATGAAGGGCTCCGCTTCTTCGATCGCGGCGGGAGCCTTAACCGAGCGGGTGCCGGGGAGTTCGTGCAACGAGCGAAGCACCGCTCCCAAGACAAACACCAACAGTGCGAGCACGAGCGCCACGTTGATCCAGCGCTTCGCGTTTTGTTGTAACCGCTGGGCGAGCGAGGTCTTTCCTGCTAAGAGGGCTGCGATGAACATCACGCCAAAAGCAAGAAGAACTTTCATGCCGAACAACGGGTGATACAGCTTCGGTAAATTGTCGTAGGTCTTGATGAGGAGCACAAAATTATAGAAACCACTTCCGATCAAAAACAACGTGTTGAACGCGATGAAAAGGGCCCGGCGATCAACGTTGGGCCCTGTGTCTACGTTGGGCCCTGTGTCGGTGCCCGAAGTTGTGCTGGGGCGAGGAGGATACACAAATCGCAAGTAAACCAGCCCGCCGAAAACAATGGCGGCAAAAGTCAAGTGAATCACACGCGACAGTAAGGCAATAAAGTAGTCCGCGCCGAGCGTTAGTTCCGGAGCGGCGAGTAAAAATTGGGCATCCATGGTTATAGCATTTTTTGGGGAAGAGGAGGCGAACTACGATCGTAGAACGATCCGAGGCAAACGTCCACTGCCGAAGGCCAGAGCCCAACTTTGTGGCGGCGAATAGCCCCGGGTTGGGCAGGCTGCTGTTGCCCGCTTTATTCGGGGATGCCAATCGCTTGCAACGCCTCTGTTTTGTCTTTCGCGGTGCCATCCAACTGTATTGTTCGAGCCTGGGAGAGCAGCTCCTTAAAACGTGGTCCGGGGCGCAGGCCCGCGGCGATCAGGTCGGCACCGACGACTAGCGGCGTCGGATCGAGTTCCTCCGGCGGCAGGGCGAGTTTTTCGCGACAGGAGCGATCCGTGCTGTCCCTCTCGCCCTGCAAAGCAAGGCGTAGTTCCACTAAATCGGCTCCCCCCTCTGCAGCAAGCAAGGGCTGAATCTCGGACCAAGGGCGCTCCTCGGCCTTATCCAATCCCTTTTGATTCTCAATCAGCCAAGCGACATGGTCCTTTTCTTTGTTGGTCCACTTGAGTTCACGAGCCGTTCGTCGGGCTTGCGAAGGAACGACCTCGGCCAGAAGAACGGCTAAAGCAAGCGGCGCACAGGCGTCATTGAGTCGGCCTAGCCGCTCATGGGCTCGGTGGATTGAACCTGAATCAAAGACGGGGAGAACCTGTTTGAGCAAGCCAACTTCGTCAAGTAGCATAAGTGCTTGACTACGCCTTGCATCCGCAAACATACGTTTGATCTCGGCACCAATGCGTTCTGGGCTGACATCTCCGATCGCCGCCGCATGAGCCCGGACGGCGTCAGCCGTTGTTCTGTCGAGCGAGAAACCGAGTGTCGCTGTGAACCGAACCGCTCGTAGCATTCGCAATCGATCCTCACCGAAGCGAGCCTCAGCATCGCCAATCGCACGAACAACTCGGTTGGTGATATCGGCTTGACCATCGACATAGTCAATCACTTGCTCGGCAATCGGGTCGTAGAAGAGCCCGTTGATAGTAAAATCGCGTCGTGCCGCATCTTCGGCGGCACTAGTGTAATGGACCGAGTCCGGGCGGCGGCCATCGCTATAAGCTCCATCGCTCCGGTAGGTGGCAACCTCAATCGGGTCCTGGCTCAAGCGTTTTGATCCTAAGACCGTAATGACCCCAAAAGCGGCCCCGATGGCGATCGTACGTTGTTTGCCAAAAATCTCTCGGACCCGTTCCGGAAGGGCATCGGTAGCAACATCGTAATCCTTCGGCACTTTTCCCAGCAACCGATCTCGCACGCAGCCCCCTGCCCAAAGCGCTTCGTGCCCCGCGTCGCGCAATTGGCGAACGACCTCCAGAGCAAACTTTTCTTGGTTGCTGATTGGCATGTGGATGCGATAAAGAAAGGGAATCCCTAAAGAGCGGCGTACAGCGGTTCATTGCGGGCGGCGCGGTTCAATTTGAGTGGCTGCCTCTCATCGTTATCGTCACCCGCATTTGTCGCATTGGGTTTGTTAACCTGAGATAACAGCTTGTTCTCGGGCCTCGGTGATGGCTTGGTCGATTTGTTGGATTGCGGCGGTTTGTTCGGATTTTCCCCAAGGGAAATTGTGTTCGATGTGAGGGCGTAAGAAACAAAGCGTAAGCGACGCGGGCCGAATGCCGAGGGCCTGTTCGACGGCTAGGGCGTAAACGGCAAGCTGGAGACGATAGGGTTCCGCCGTTTTAGGGACCTGTGCCGCGGTGACGCGGTTCGTTTTGTAATCGACAATCCGCCAAGTAGCTTTCCCTGCAAGCGACGAAGCTTCCCCATCAAGATAGAGAGCGTCGATATAACCTTGGATCAGGGCATTAGGTTTCTTGGCGGATTTATCAGGTGGCCAGGCGAGCAAAAACTCCACTTCACGCTCGAAACGCTCCGACGCCGCCATCTGAATCCACCGGTCGGAAGCGACGAATCGTTCGATCATACCCTGGGCCAGGGTTGCCGTCTTGACGGTAGAACGCCGAGCGTGCAGCGGGGCGAGGGCTTCGCACTCATGGCGAATGGCGGCCCGTTGTTCTTCAAGTGTCGCTCGGGGATCGAGACGTTCGATCACAGCGTGCGTTAGCGTGCCGAGTGCCAGGGGATCGACGGTGCCCGGCTCACCGACTTCGCCTACGGCCTCAGCAGCCGGCGAAGGGCGATGCAGTCGTCCCGTGAGTCGGGAGACGGAGAACGTAAAGACTTCGTCTGGATTCATGGCGATCGGCCCAACGCCTTTAATCGGCGGGGACGATGGCGATTGCTTTACAAGCTGCTCCGCTTTGTCGATCACGCGGCCCAAATCAATTCGCTTCGCCTTCTCGTTGGAGGGAAGGTTAGTCGGGGCAGAAGATTTTTCATCCGTGCCTCCTTCCTCCGAAAGAACGGTAACGAGTGATTTCGCGGTCGTCGGTTCTCCTTGGGTCGGTAGCGTCGTGCCGGTTAATAAATCAAATCGGCTGGCGAGCATTTTCAGCCAGGGGCCTTGGAGCTTGTCGGCATCGCCCGGATTTTCGAGACCGCTTGAGAGAATCAATCGATCGGCAGCGCGTGTGCAAGCGACATAGAAAAGACGCTTTTGCTCTTCCTTTTCTTGCTGCCGATCAATCGACGTATAGAGATCAAGGCCTACGGCAGCCTTGGTGTCGGCATTGCGTGACGGCTTGACTAACGGGCCGAGCGCTGGATGAAAGGCTGCTTGGTTCGTTTTTTTATTGGTTTTCCGGTTCAAGTCCGGAAGCACAACGATCGGAAACTCGAGGCCCTTCGAGCGGTGGACCGTCATCAGCCGAATCACGTCGGCATCTTCGGGATTCGTTGCCGCAAGAGATTCCTTTGGCGGACTCTTAGTAAACTCCGAAAGTTGGCGTAAGTAGGATCGCAAATCGCCGCCACCGGCGTCGCTTTTACGGGCCTGCTCGATTAGTTTTTCAAGATTTGCCAGTTGGCGTTCGCCGAGAAACTCTGCCAAAAGAGCGGCGTCGTAAGCGGTTTCCTCAAAAGCCTGTTGGAGCAAGCTTGCGGAGGAGAGCCGATTTTTGGCTTTACGCAAGCGTCGCAAAACGTCACGAGCATGTAGGGATTTTCTCTGTTCGACCGGGTCAAGTTCCTCAGGGAGTTTGCCATGAAAGAGACCTCCATTGAGCCCGCTGCGCCGAGCGATCCAAAAGAGTGTTTCGTCCTGAAGAGCGAACATCGGGCTCCGTAGCACCCCGGCCAGCGCAATGTCGTCGCACGTGCTATCGATGGATTTCAGCAAGTTCACCACGTCGAACACTTCTTGCTGGGCGTAGAAAGCGTGCCCCCCAACAAGATAGTAATCGAGCCCTGCTTCGCGAAGCGCTTCTTCGTAGATTGGCGCGTCGCTCAGCGCTCGAAAGAGCAAAGCAAAGTCGCCAAGCCGTGCGGGACGAGGTTGGTTGCCATCGGCCACAAGCGGCTTGCCCTCACTGAGCACCGCACGGATGCGGCTGGCGATAGCCCGTGCTTCAACAATTCGCTCCTCCTTGCTATGCACCTTGACTCCCTCTTCTTCCTCTGGCGGAGGAGCCCAGAGGAACTCGACCGCCGGTTGAGGGGCCGTCTGCGGCCGCGCAGCGTGGAGGGGCGTGTAGTCTCCATCAAACACTTGGCTAAACAGCGTGTTGACAAAATCAAGAACCGCCGGCTGACTGCGGAAATTTTTCGATAGCGGTAACTGCCCCTCAGGCGACGTCTGTTCACGCAGCTCACGAAAGACGCGTGGCTCGGCACCACGAAAGCGATAAATCGACTGTTTATAATCACCAACAAAGAAGAGTCGGCCGCGGTCCTCTGTTCCCTCGTCATCGGCAAGTCCTTCACCAACCAGCGACCGGACTATCGCCACTTGCGTTTGGTCGGTGTCTTGAAACTCATCGACCAGCAGCACCCGAATCCCTTCGGAGAGGCGTCTGCGGATCGGTTCGAACTCTTCATGCGTTAGCAGCCGCCTCGCTTCGTCGAGCAGATCGTCATGGTCAAGAGCACCTATCGCACGTTTGGCGGCACGGTAAGTGACATCGGCCTCGGCAGCGAGACGATGGACTTGCAATCCCAACTTGGCAGCACGCAGCAAAGACGTAGGATTCGTCGGCTCTTTTTGCTTAGTCATCAACGCAAGAAGGCCCTTGCGTATTCGGGTAAACTCTTCCTTGGACTCTTTATCGATCCAGTCTTTTACGCCGTAGGTGTTTTTTCCCGTCAAAGTATCTTTGAAAACAATCGCGTTCTTGAACTCCTGGAGTGCCGAGGGAGCCTCTTCCGGCAAAGGGCCACTAATAAGTGTTGTTAAGTCCTTCACACGCTCAGCAAAGCCGGGCGTCACGGGCGTGGCCAAGGGAAGCAGCGTCTGTAGTTCAGCAATCACTGGCGAAGTCAACAATCGATTCAGATAAGCCGGCGCGATTTCTTTGTTGTAAAACTCTCGCCAAAGGGCAACGATTTCTTCTGGCTTACGGTTCTTCCATTCACCAAACGACGAATCCGCTGCCGAGTTGGCCAATTCTTGTACCGCAGATTTTAATTTTGGCAAACCGAACTCCGCAGCAAGATCGACCAACGTTTCATCGGGCTCGCCATCGGGCCGGAGCAGCCGGGCACGCAGGGTGTCGTCCACCGCTTCGCTCCGCATGACTTGCATCACAGGCGAATCAAGAACACGGAAATTCGGATCAATCCCCAATTCCACGGCGTGGCTTCTCACCAACCCGCTACAAAAAGCGTGGATCGTCGAAACACGAGCCCCGTCGAGCGACCGAAGCAACCGTTGCCAGAAAGGCCTGTTGTCCGGCGACGCCGCAGCGAGCCGTTCGCGACATCGTTTGCGGATGCGGTCTCGCATCTCACGGGCCGCGGCGTCGGTAAAGGTGATGGCAATCAGCTCATCAAGCTGGGCGGGTGTTTCGTCACGAGACGGATCAAGGTGCGATAAGAACCGCTCGGTCAGGACAAACGTCTTGCCGCAGCCGGCCCCGGCATCGAGCGCAACACTTGCCGTGCGGGTCTCCAGCGCTTGGCGTTGTTCATCGGTGTAGCTGAGCGTCGTCGTCATTCAAGGGAGAGAGTGATGAGGTGTTTACTTTTCCAGAAGGGAAGGAGAGTAGGATGAATAGCGAAGATAGGATTAGCGAAGATTAGCGGCGATTGGTTGGGCTTGCTAGCCACTGCTTTAGGAAGGACATACTGACAGGGAGTTTGTGGGGAAATTTTGAAAGCAGAAGATGCAAGAGTGGATGCCTGTCCGTGGCATAAGCTGTAGAGGGCAGGGAGGAAGAGCCCCCTCCAACTTTGAGCGAAGAAGGGGGGCTATCGTCGTTATCCTTGATCGCTCTTTAACACGTCGCTAGCACTCCCCCGCTTTATTGGCGTGGTTACCCCAATTGTGACGATAGGAGCGCTAGCCGCGCCTTTGCGCGCGTTCCATTCGTCTCACGCCATGCTAGCAGGAGAGCAAGGATGCTCGCCCTTGATCGCTCGTTTTTGTTTGCTCTTGTCGCCACAGTTGCTTTGCCAGTTGTTGGCTCGGCGGCGGAACCCTTTGTTCCAGGTACGGGCTCTTTTCTCGAAGATTGTAGCGATGACTTCGAGGCGAAGAACTGGAGCTATCGGCTCAACCTGCCCAAAAGCAGTTACGAGCAAGACGAAGTCCAACGGTCGCCAGGTGGTTACTCCAACAACCGACTTTGGCACGAAGGGGCCAAACGCGGCACGCCCGACGTGGTTAAGCGAGTCGCTACGCCCGAAGGGGGGATCGAAGGAAGCGCCGGGGCGCTCCTGCTCCAAACTCGCTACTCGGGCATCCCGAGACGCCTCTCGGGCAAGCAGCAGCAGGACGACCTGCTGCTGAAGTTCGACCGCAAACTGGGGCGCGCAATCCCGGTTGCTTGGCGGCCCAGTTGCACGGTGCGGGTTTACCTGCCGCCGTTTGAAGAATGGGAAAACCGCACCGGCCCTTCGTTCGGCATGCGAGCCGACTGCCGCGGCCGGACTCCACAGAACGAGATGGATCCTTACTGGCCAGGGATGTTCCTTCTGTTCCGCAGCGAAACATCGAAACAGTACGACAAGGACTTTGCCAAGCTGACCATCCGCTCCAACAAACGGGGTGGCGACATACGTAGCTTCGATATCCAAGAGCCCGGCTGGTGGACTTTCGGCATGTCGTTCACCAAGAACGGCGAAATCCATTACTACGCCAGCCCTGGCGTAGAGGACCTGACGGAAGAGGATTTTCTTATGTCGAGCTTCCCTTACAACTACCGCTGTCTGACGTTCAACAATTTCTTCTTCAATGTCGCCAACTGGGACAACGGCCGGACTTGGTCGACAAAGTGGGTGATCGACGACCCGAAGATTTTCGTCCAGCCCCCCGCAGGGAGGGAAGTCGCCCATCTCTACCGAAAAAGTGGCAAACGAATCGCCATGGGGCCCAACCTGCCGAAGAAAAAATCCAGCAAGAGCCGGAGTTGGTGGAAGCTGTAGAGCAAAACCCAACGGAGTCGGCGAACCAATTTTCGGATACACTTGTCTTGTAATCGATGAAAAGGACTATCCAAATGACGCGGACAAAATGACACGGAGAAACGCAATTGGCTACCCTTGGCGTTAATATCGACCACGTTGCTACGGTCCGCGAAGCCCGTAAGACAATCGAGCCCGACCCCGCTTGGGCAGCAGCGCTCGCCGAGCTGGCTGGGGCGGATGGTATTACGTTGCACTTGCGCGAAGACCGCCGGCATATCCAGGATCGCGATCTGCGTGTGATCTTAGAAACGGCTGCTGTGCCCGTGAATCTGGAGTTGGCTTGCGTCGATGAGATGCTGAAAATTGCTTGCGATTCGAAACCACACCAGGTGACGTTCGTTCCCGAGCGACGCGAAGAGGTCACGACCGAAGGGGGCCTCGACGTGGCCGGTAATTGGGAGCAAGTTGCCGCTGCCGCTAGCCAGCTCCAAGAGGCGGGTATCTTGGTTAGTCTGTTTATCGATGCCGATCTAGCGCAGATCGAAGCCGCTGCGTTGATCCGTGAAAGGACAGGCACAGATGGCCTAGAACTTCATACGGGGCCCTATGCCCATGCGTTCGCGGCAGGCCATTCGACCGCTGAACTAGAGAGACTCGCCACGGCGGGAGAAGCGGTCCGAGCGGCAGGCTTTCGCCTTCACGCTGGCCACGGCCTCAATTACCGTAGCGTCCAATCGGTCGCCGCGATTGAAGGCATGTGCGAACTCAACATCGGCCACAGCCTTATCTCCCGAGCCGTATTGGTCGGAATGGATAAAGCCGTTCGAGAAATGAAACGTCTTATCGCTGAGACAAAGCCGTGAGTCGCTTTACGAAATTAGCAATGAGTGTATCGCCCGCTTCGGTAAGAATCGCCTCCGGATGGAACTGTACGCCGTAGAGTGGCAACTCTCGATGGGCCACCGCCATCGCTGTTCCATCCTCCGACCACGCGGTCAACTCAAGTTCCGCCGGTAAGCTCTCCCTCTCAGCGACGAGCGAGTGGTACCGACAAACCGTGAGCGGATTCGGCAGGCCCTCGAAAAGCCCTTTTTCTGTGTGCCGGATGGAAGAAGTACGCCCATGCAGCGGCTCCGGCGCGCGTACAACGTGGCCGCCCAAGGCTTCGACAACCACCTGATGACCGAGACAAACGCCAAGGATCGGCATTTCTCCCGACAGTTGCCGAACGATCTCAAGCGAACAGCCGGCACCGGACGGTTCCCCCGGCCCCGGTGAAAGCACAATCGCTTCTGGCTTCAGTCCACGCACCCTTGCCGCATCGATCGCATCGTTGCGGACCACCTGCGTCTCTCGCCCTTCAAGCCGAAAGTAGCGTGCGAGGTTATGCACAAAGCTGTCGTAATTATCGATCAGTAAAATCACGTTTCCATCAATCCTTCCGCCTTGTGCCAGGTTTCTTCGTATTCGTGTTCGGGGTTGGATTGAACAACGATCCCGCCGCCGACGGGGGATTGGACCCAGCCACGGGCGGCAGTGAGGGTTCGGATCAGTACACTGCTATCCATGGCTTGATGCCCCTGTGCGTCGGGCAAGCCAATCCACGCCAGTGATCCACAATAAGCCCCCCGCGCGGTCGGTTCGAGATCGGTAATGATTTGCTGGGCTCGCATCTTGGGCGCACCCGTGATCGAACCCGCGGGCAAGGTCGCCGCGAGCAAATCTACGGGGCCCAAACCCGGGCATAATTCTCCCTGCACAACCGACACCAAGTGCTGGACATGGGCATATTTTTCTAAACTAAATAAAGCGGCCACCTCGACCGAACTATCCGTGCAAACCCGCGATAAATCATTCCGCATCAAGTCAACGATCATCACATTCTCTGCCCGATCCTTCTCGCTAACGATCAATTCCGCACCAATACGCTTATCCTCATCGGGCGTTTTACCACGAGGGCGGGTCCCTTTGATCGGGCGTGTTTGAACCCTAGTCCCCATTCCCTCTGTAGGAGAAGGATGGATTTGTAAAAATCGCTCCGGCGAGGCGCTGGCGACTTGCCAGTCACCGCCGTCCAGAAAACTAGCGAAAGGGGCCGGGTTTCGCTCTCGGAGTCGCAAGTACATACCGATCGGATCGCCTCGATTGGGCGTGAGCAAACGCTGAGAGAGATTCACTTGATAAGCGTCGCCCGCACGCAGATGCTCAATCGTTTGCTCGATGGCTTGTAGGTACCCGGCGCGTGAAAAGTTGCTCAGTACGCCGGTGTGTCCAGGCATCTCGAACGAAGGGGCCAAATCCTTACGCAAGAGTTGTACTGAGGAACGGTCGGTTCGAGGTGATGCCCTCTCCCCTTGCTTGATTTGATCGAGTAGCGACTCCAACCGCTCCTCAGCAGGTTTTTTCCAGCCATGCGAAATCGCCCATGCCCGGCCTGCCAAATGATCGAAGGCAACGACCCTATCATAAAGCCCCATCGCAAGAGCCGGCATACCGAACTCATCCCATGAGGTCTTCGGCAAACGTTCTAGGCTGCGACTGATCTCGTAGCCGATCAGTCCCGCTAGCCCGCCCTGCCAAGGAGGCAACCCTTCCACTCTCGCGGCCCGTAACCCGGCCAGACGTTTCGTTATTTCTGGCAACGCGGGCGAGCCGTCGGGTGGGACCGAAAACCAATCGATCGGATCGGCCGCCACATAGGAATAGCGCCCTTGCTCTTCGTGCTGCATCGCACTGTCAAAAAAGACCGCATGGGGCAGACGGCTCAACGCACGAAAAACCTCGATCGAATCCGTTGCCGGTGCTAGTTCTTCTACACACGGCAATGTCACAGTTTGTGCATCAGTAGCAATAGGAGGCAAAGTCACGCAGGATCCAGCGTTATCGGTTCCGTGAGAGGCCCCTACAGCGTAAACCTCTTTTGCTCCTCCGAAAACGCCCCTTCGGCCCGCTTATGTGTACCGGCAGCCGCTGCCCAGTTCCTCCGCGGCAGCCTCCTTGCCAGCACTTCGGAAAATCGGGAAAGAAAAAGATATAGCGAAATACGACCGGATTTCCCTGATATCTGGGCGCCGCTATCCGCCGAACGCTAGCAACGTTCGTCTTGACCCGGTACGCAGAGATTGACTATTTACCGTTCTTCCAGGTTTTCCTCCTCGGAGATTCGGTTGCGTGCTTGGCCATTTTTGCATCGCTAGGACCAATGGGTTGGCTTACGCTCTCCCCTTGGTGATGGCTGCGCTTTGGTTTGCGCCGAGCCGCGTCTGCGGCCAGCGCGTTCAGATCCCCAACACGCCAGGGGCGTTTGCCCCTAGCTCGCCAACAGCTCCTGCCTGGGGGGCTCCTGCCCTGAGTGGTTCGTCCGTCTACGGCACGCCGGGCGGTGTGCCCGGTTATGGCATTCCAGCAACCCCCGCCCCAGCGTTCGACCCGTATGCTGCCGCAGGCAGCGTGCCCGGCTCGACCTACAACGCCCCGCTTGGGGCACCACCGGCAGGCCTTCCCTATTCCTACACGCCTCCGACGACCGGCGCGCCCGCGTATGGTGCCCCGCAATACAATGCCCCCGCTTTTGGGGCTCCCCCACTCGGTGCGTCTCCCTACGATGTTTCCCCTTACGCGGCTCCAGGATCAGCACCCGCGATCAGCGGCCCGGCTTACAGCCCCTCCGCTCCCCCCTTTCAAAATGGCATGGGGGCCGAAGGAGCACCGCTTGGCTGGCAACCTGGAACCTACGGCTTTCAGGGGGCCGATGGATCGATCACTCGTTTCCGGCAATTCATGGCCCGTGTACGAGGCGAACATACTTTGCTTCTGGGAGATAACTCGATCGACTCCTTTGAAGTCAACCGAACCGAATTGACGGCAACTTTTGCGTTTCCTTTTGCCGGGTCGATCGAAGCTCCTTTGCTCTTAACCCCCGGCTTTGCGTTCAACTGGTTCAATGGCCCCGAAGGAGACCCGGCAGCCATGCCCCGTGGTCCCGACCTGCCACCGCTTACCTACGACGCTTACCTTGATCTCTCTTGGTTCCCGCGGTTCACCCCGGGACTTGGTGCGGAGCTGGGCTTTCGCACCGGTGTTTGGACCGATTTCAATGCCCTTAACTCGGATTCGCTACGTTTTCTAGGGCGTGGCTTAGGTGTGGTAACGATCACGCCACAGTTTGAGCTTTTGCTCGGTGCGGTCTATCTCGACCGTATCCGAATCAAAATGCTACCCGCCGGTGGAGTCCGCTGGCGACCTTCTCCTGAATGGGATCTCTACCTTGTTTTTCCCAATCCAAAAATTCGCCGCGTTCTACGCACAGGAGGCTCCGCCGATTGGTGGTGGTTTGCTGGAGCCGAGTACGGGGGCGGGTCATGGACGGTTGAACGAGCCGGGGGACTGAAGGATCGGATCGATTACAACGACGTTCGTGTCAGTATGGGGCTTGAATGGCAACTTGCCAGCCAGGCGCGTGGTCACCTAGAGATCGGTTATGCCTTTGACCGCGAAGTTTTGTTTGACGATTCTCGAAACCCCGCCAGGTTCGATGCAGACGATGCGGTGATGTTCCGTGCGGGTATCGGATACTGATCTTTTTCCTTTGAGAAAAGACCGTGCGTCTCTTCTGTTTTTCTACTTCAAGCCTTTTCGTTCTGCTAACACTGGCAGATGGTCTTTTTGCGCAAGTGGTGGAAAACGACGCGACTCCCTCAGCGTACGGCGTCGTCGATCGCCTGCCCCCCACCCCCGCCTTTGCGGCAACTCCCTTCGCTGTTGAGCAAAAGACTCCAAAAAATGCGGCTCGCTTTACCGACGGTTCGATCCGACTTGCACAAAACTCTAACTTTGCCAACAACGCCGCTACACTTCCGGTAGGTCAAAAAACTACGATTGGAGGACCAGACGAACGGGGCCTCTTCCAGGGCCTTGATCTCGTTGCCGATTGGGCGCCCCGGCTTGAAAACGACAGCCTGGGCTTTTCGACCCTCGGGGCGACACTCCAACTTGGCGTGCCGCCACAGTTCGTTGCCGGCATGCCCATGCTCGTCAAGCCGCGCTGGGGGCTTCATTTGCTGGACGGTACCGACGGTACCGATGCACCGCCTCGCTTAAACGATCTTGAATTGGGATTCAGTGCTTTCCAGAAAATAAGCGCCCGTTGGCTTTTCGTTGGCGAAGTCAACGTCGGCGTTTACGGAGACGACCGTAGCCTCGACACCTCCAACGCCCTACGTGTAAGCGGATCAGCCGTCGGCATCTATACTACCGAGAACGACTGGAAATGGGCTTTTGGCGTTGCCTATCTCAACCGCGATGACATTTCCCTCGTGCCGGTCGTGGGGTTGATCTATGACCAGGGGGCTGTGAGATACGAGCTCATGTTCCCCCGACCGCGGATTCTTTGGCGATTGCCGACAACCATCGATTGCATCGAACGAAGTTTCTATCTAGGTGGCGAATTTGGGGGCGGTGCCTGGGCCGTCCGGCGCACCTCGGGAGCCACCGATACACTCAATCTGTCGAGCTACGGACTCCTTCTCGGCTACGAACAACGGGCCGTGGGAGGCTGGTCCAGGCGGTACGAGTTGGGCTACCTCTTCGGCAGGAGACTAGAATACTCTGGCAGTAACGAGCGAATTTCGCTGGATGATTCGCTGATTGCTCGTATGGGCCTGAGCTATTGATTTTCTGATTCTTGATCTAAGGAGCCACCTTCCCGTCGCCCTTGAGATCAGCTAGACTGAGGACCTACAGCGACTTTCCTACTGCATCAAGCGTGTCTCTTGCGTCCCGCCCCCAGCGGTACCGGCCATGAGACGACCACAAGAGCAGGGCAGAAGGTATTGGTCGCGCATAAGAAAACTCGGGCCGTGGCGCAGCTTGGTAGCGCGTTTGACTGGGGGTCAAAAGGTCGCAGGTTCGAATCCTGTCGGCCCGACTTTTTTAGCTTCTGAGGGCGTACGACGTTACGCGTAGCCTGCCGGCGTTCGGCAGAGCGGCCTGCAAGCCAAAAGTCGATACGGCTTGCCTGAAAGCCGTGAGGCGTATGCCCGAATCGTTGCCGAGTTGCTGGCAGGGCTGTCCGCCACCGCCGCAAACAATTCA
>JAJRUA010000066.1 GCA_024278035.1 Planctomycetota bacterium
ACTGATAGGAGAGGCCCTCACTGCATCGTAAACACTGGCAAGCTGCCGACCAATCGATTGGGGCGAATAAACATTGCGGACGACTTGGGCGTTCGTTTCGATCTCGTTGCCATAGTCCATTTCCCCCGAAATCTGTTCGGCAACGCCCGCCATGCTCTGTAAGACTTTCTTTCGCACGACTGGATCGCAGACGACTTGCTCAATCAGCGCCGCCTGCTGGTCGGTGGTAAGACGGGCGAAATCGATAACGCCATTGCCGGTTAGCCGTTTGACCGCTGCTGATAATTCCGCCTCGGCGAGCGGCTCCCTACCAAAATCACGGCATGTCTTTCGGTGTCTTTCGGCAAGCGAGTCTCGAACGGCATCAACACCGATCAACTCTAGCGGAACCAACACTTGCTCATGCAGGCCGGTGAACGCCATGCCCGCCTTGCGGAACTCGGTGGTGATCTCCTGCAGGTCGCGGCCAACCAGGGGGCGTCCCGCCAGTGAGGATTCCAGAAAGACCATGCCAAACCCTTCAGCAAGGCTCGTTGTGAGAATCATGTCCGCTGCAGCAAGAGCATCCGCGAACTCCACGCCGGCGCTGGCCGTATCGAATCGGCAGGGCAAGGCAAGCTTTTCGGCAAGCGTTTGCCAGCGATCGAACGAAACGCGTTCCCAAGGATTCTTCGGAGCCAATGTCACCACAAACGCCGACCCTTGGGGCGCAAGGGCCGATAGCAAAAGCATCTCCCCCAGATTCTTCCGACGAATCCCTCGCACGGGATAAACAAACAGTCGGGCCGTGGCTGCCAGACCAAGGGCGGGTAAAACACGCTCCCGAGCCTCTTCCCGTGGAGGCAATGCTCCCGACTCCGCTGCCGGGTTGGGCAAGGTGTGCAACCGATCGTTCGACACCCCGGCAAGTCGCAGCACAGCAGCGTCGCGCTCTGTGAGCGCTGTATAATGCACGTGCGCCGCTTGCGGATAAAGCTGCTTGCCGATCGAATCCGTGCCGAGTGCTTTCACAAGATGGCGATAATTTACGGGCCGGTTGTCCTCGGCAAAATCATGGATTTGCAGCAATTGCCGCCAGCCCTCTTTCGCCAATTGTGCCAGCGCTCCCGGCAGCGAAGCGTTTTTTCCCAAAGAATGGTTATGCGTGTGAAGTAGCGTTTCTTTGGGCAATAAACTGTGCGAATAAAGCGTTTCTGCAATCGCCGCTGCAAGCCCTTCGGCATCCATCTCAGCATCGGGCGGGTCGTACCCCACTGCTGACAGCACGACCAACTCAATCGGAAATGCCTTGGCCCCTGCCAGTGGATTCTCCGGCCAACCGTCACGCTGGCCATCGTAAAGAATCACCACTCGTTCCGGTTGGCGATCCGGCGACAACGTCGCCAGCGCCCGCAGGTGATTCACCATCACCTGCGTTACGCCGCCCCGATTCAGGTGGTGATGAAGAATTACGAGCTGCATCTCAGTTATTCTATCGCCCTCTCGATGGGAAAAGAAGAAGTGAAGAATCCACCGGTGGAGCTGATGGACTTCAGGATACGCCCAGGAGGGGCATAAAATGCCTTACTCCCTTAGGGTGCATGGATTTATAATGCGAAGTGTCGCGCTTGCCGACAAGTAAATACGACAGGCGGCGAGAAAGGTTGCGTGATGGCCGAAGACGCATTGCACCAACGATGGCCTAGCGGAGAAATAGGGCAATGCTGAGGAGCAACCGTGCGCTGCCCCAAGAGACCGCGACCTTCGGGACGCGGACTTTTGGGGTTTTCGATTGTTTTTTCCGCTGCCATGCAGGAAGTGAGATAACAAAATGCCAAATTTCCAAGAAGATGCGATTGGCTTGCAATGGCTTTCCGCGACCGTCGATACGTTTCGTCTAAATAAGGAACACGCCGACCAGGCCATTGTTCAGATGGGGGACGAGAATCTCCGTCTATCACTTGATTTCGAGACCAACTCAGTTGCGGTCATTATGAAACACGTTGCTGGGAACCTTCGCTCGCGTTGGACGAACTTTCTGGAATCGGACGGTGAAAAAATAAATCGCAACCGCGATCAAGAATTCATTGATGACTATAACAACAGGGAAGAGATACTCAACGATTGGGAGGCGGGTTGGCAGGTGTTGTTCGATGGATTGGAAAAACTCCAGCCGAATGATCTGTTGCGGGAGATCACGATTCGTGGCCACCGACTTTCCGTACCCCATGCGATTGCCCGCTCAATGTCGCACTGCTCCAATCACATCGGACAAATTGTACAGGTGGCACGTATTCAGGTAGGAGACGGATGGCACACGCTGTCGATTCCACGCGGTCAATCCGATGAATAGAACCGCAATCAATGGGGCGGCGGCGACAACGTCACCAAACTGTGAAGCTATTCTATCGATTATGGGCGACCTTTCTTAGCCCGCTTCTCCGACGGGCCACTTGTGCCGGATAGGTCGGTTGCTCCTTCCTTAAGGTGGTTTTGGTTGCATAGGAAAGCCAATTGGACTAGACGGAGTCGTCGGATTGGGCCGATTTTAGTAACCTACGGTCCTCTCCTTCAGGGCCGCTTCGAGTGCCCTTGCAACCGTTTAAGAGAACCCCGAGCTGTGAACATTCTCTTTGCCACGACTGAAGCCGTTCCTTTCTGCAAGACGGGGGGGCTTGGCGATGTGTGTGGTGCGTTGCCGGTGGCGCTCGAAGCGCTTGGTGAAAATCCGACCGTGATTTTGCCCGCGTTTCGTGAGGCTCTTGAATCGGGGCAACCGATTGAGCCGACAGGCGTTCGGTTTGAGGTCCCCATTGGTAGCAAGCGGGTGACGGGCGAGTTCCTGCGGAGCAAGTTGCCGGGTAGCGAGGTGACCGTCTATTTGGTCGAGCAGCATGGCTACTTCAATCGCGATGGCCTCTACTTCGACCAGAGCGGAGATTATCGCGACAACTGTGAACGATTTGTTTTTTTTAGTCGGGCCGTTCTGGAAGCAATCGAACGGTTTGATTTACGGACGGACGTGCTGCATTGCCACGATTGGCAGACGGGCCTGTTGCCGGTTTATCTCAAGACGCTCTACGCCGACAGCCCGGCCCATCGAGATATCAGCACGCTGTTTACGATCCATAACTTGGCGTACCAAGGTGCTTTTTGGCACTGGGATATGGAGCTAACGGGCCTCGGTTGGGACCTGTTCAACTGGCAACAACTGGAGTTCTATGGGCAATTGAACTTCATGAAATCGGCGCTCGTGTTTGCCGATACGCTCAGCACGGTTAGCACGAGCTATGCCGAGGAAATTCAGTCGTTGCCGGCAAGTTGTGGCTTGGAAGGGGTGCTCAGCGGCCGCAGCGAAGACTTGTTTGGTGTTTTGAACGGAGTGGATTACGCCCAGTGGAACCCCAAGACCGACCCCTTGTTGGCACAAAATTACGACGCGTCCAACTACGTTGCCGGCAAGCGGGCATGCAAACGGGCCCTGCAACAAGAGGTGGGGCTCCCGCTGCGAGAAGAGACGCCGCTTCTGGCGAGCGTTGGGCGAATTGCTGAGCAGAAAGGTTGGGACCTGATCACGGACATTTTACCACGACTGGCAGAGCAAATGGATGCCCAATGGGTGTTGCTCGGTACGGGCGATCCACAGCTTGAGCAAGCCCTCCAGCGATTGGCCCATGAGTTCCCTGAGCGAGTGGCCGTCCGAATTGGCTTTTCTAACGAGTTGGCCCATCGCATCGAGGCGGGGGCCGATATGTTTCTCATGCCAAGCCGTTACGAACCTTGTGGGCTCAACCAGATGTACAGTCTCAAGTACGGTGCGGTGCCGATCGTGCGTGAAACGGGTGGCTTGGCCGATACGATCACGAACGCCAATGAGACGACCCTCGCCGCGGGCACGGCCAATGGCTATTCGTTTGCGGACGTTTCGCCTTATGCTTTATCGATGTCGATCGACCGGGCAGTGAGGGCTTACCACGAGCCGGAAGTCTGGCGACAGATTATAGAGACGGGCATGCGACAAGATTGGTCATGGGACCGAAGTGCCCGGCGGTACGTGGAACTCTACGAACGGACACGTGCGCAAGCGAGTTCGCCCGCGATGGTGTGATGGAGTGATTTTCTCCGCCATCACCGGCGAGGAGCGGTGAAACCAACCAGGACAACCGATTTGGACCAACCCACGATTCTCTCGGCGATTGTTGAGTCCGCTGGCATGAGCGAGTGGCGTGACGATCCGCTGACAGGCCGGCGAGTAAGAATTGCCGAAGCCCGGGCCGAACGCCCCCGCGATTTTACTTCGCCGGCTTCGCCCAAAGCCCCTGGAGCCCCCGAAGCTGCCTGCCCTTTCTGTGCCGGTAACGAAGCCTCAACGCCACAAGAAATCGACTCGGTTTCCGATGGCAAGGAGGCTTGGCTTTGCCGTGTCGTGCCGAACCGCTACCCGGCGTTCGCAGGGACCAGCGGCGTGCAGGAAGTCTTCATTGAATCGCCCGAACACAAAAAGAGGTTCGTCGATCTCTCGCCAGCCGAGGCAACGGCAGCCGTTACCGCTTGGCTACGGCGTCTTGCTTTCTGGCAACAGGAGGGCCGGTTTGATTACGTGGTTCTCTTTAAGAACGAAGGGGTCGCGGCGGGCGTTTCGCGTAGCCACGTCCACTCGCAATTGGTTGCCCTGCCAGAAACACCGCCGATCGTCCGTGACGAGTGGCTACGATCGACAGGCAGGCTCCCCGTTCCAAAAGACCGCCTGATCGCTGAGGAGGAGGGGTACACGTTGTTTTGCCCTCCCGCGCCACGCTTTGCTGGAGAGAGCTGGCTTATGCCGCCACTTGAGTGGGGATCGATTGCGCCTTTGATAGAATCGCCGGACAAAACGAATCGACTGGCGGTGCTGTTACAACGGCTGATTGCGGCGGTCACAAGCGTCGCAGGTGAGGAAGCTTACAACCTAATTTTCCAGATCCCCCCTTTGTCCGCCCCAAAAGAGCCGGGCTACCAGTGGCGAATTGAGATTATTCCCCGCAACGCGATCCACGCCGGTTTTGAGCTAGCAACCGGCTTGGGGATCAATCCCCTTTCCCCTGAAGCGGCTGCTGAACAGTTAAGAGGGGTTTGGGGGAGAAGCGAGCAAAGGGCAGAGAGGGCAAGCGGCTAGCTGCCTACTATGCCACGCAAACCGTGGGTTTGCGGGTCCGGTAAGCCGCATAGCCTCGGCCCACTCTGGCGATCGTCCTGCCTGCGGTATTCGGGCCGGGGGAACTTCATCGGTTGTTTGCTATCCAACACGTGGACGGATCATGCCGATCTCCGGTACGATAACGGCTTGTTGTGGTTTATGCTGGTGACCCCGCCTCCTCCCGAAAACAAACGTCCCCCCCGAAGCGACTCCCTATGAGCCAACCCTTACGGCTTGTGCTAGTTCTGCACAACCACCAACCCATCGGCAATTTTGACAACGTATGCGAGCAAGCGTACCAGGACAGCTACTTGCCGTTCCTGGATGTGTTCGAGCGTTTTCACCTTCCGATTGGCCTGCATACGAGTGGGTCGTTGATGGAGTGGATTGCGCGCTGCCGGCCGGAGTATTTGCATCGTCTTGCGAGGTTAGTGAGTGAGGGGCGGATCGAAATCCTCGGCGGCCCGTTCTACGAGCCGATCCTAACGATGATTCCATCGCGTGACCGCATCGGCCAAATTGAAAAGTACACCGAGTGGCTTACCGAACGATTGGGTGCCAAGGTGCGAGGCATGTGGATGCCTGAACGGGTGTGGGAACAATCGCTCACCAGCGACTTGGCCGCGGCGGGAATGGAGTACACGATTTTGGACGACTTTCATTTCAAGAACGCCGGGTGGACGGAAGACCAACTGCACGGCTATTACTTGACCGAAGAAGACACGCATTTGCTCTCCGTCTTTCCTGGAAGCGAGCAATTGCGATACAAGATTCCCTTCGCTGACCCCCACGAAACGATTGAGCACCTTCGTCACGTCGCCTCGGTTCAGCCGGGGGCGATCGTTGTCTTTGGCGACGATGGTGAGAAGCTGGGCACGTGGCCTGACACGAAAGAACATGTTTACACGAACGGCTGGCTCGTTCGTTTTTTCGAGGCGATCGAAGCCAACAGCGATTGGCTCAAAGTGACGACCCCCGCCGAGGCGCTCGACTCGGTTGGCCCTCTAGGCAAGGTGTATATCCCCGAAGGAAGCTACCGCGAAATGACCGAGTGGGCGATGCCCGCTCTTCAGCAAAATCGTTTCCACGATGCGCAACACACGCTTCAAAATGCCGGTTTTTGGGACACAATCGCCCCGTTCGCCCGCGGCGGCTACTGGCGCAACTTCAAAGCACGCTACCCAGAGACCAGCGACATGTATGCCCGGATGCAGATGGTCAGCCGACGGCTCGCTACGCTTCAGGAGAGCGAGCCCCCCATCGATGGCCCTGCCGCGGAGTTGCTCGACGCCGCAACCACCGAGTTGTACCGCGGCCAATGCAACTGTAGCTACTGGCACGGAGCGTTCGGCGGTGTCTATTTGCCCCACCTTCGCCATGCGGTTTACGAACACTTGATCGCGGCTGACAATTTGCTTGATCGATACGAAGGACGCGATATTTTAGGCATCCCCCTCTCACTGACCAGTGACGCGCCGCAGGATTGGGTCGATATCGATACGGGTGACTACAACCTTGACGGTCGGCAGGAGGTTCGCCTCGCATCGAACCGGCTGATGGCCCTGGTTACACCTTCGACGGGTGGCGAATTGTACGGGTTGGACATCCGGGCGATCTGCCTCAACCTTGGCAGCACCCTCGCTCGCCGCGAAGAGGCGTACCATCGCAAGGTGCTTGCCGGTCCGAGTTCCGACGGAGATAATGTCGCTAGCATCCACGACCGAGTCGTCTTCAAGCAAGAAGGTCTCGAACAGCATTTGCAATACGATAGTCGCCAGCGGAACAGCCTGGTCGATCATTTCTACGATTTGGATGTCTCCAAAGAAGCGATCGTCCAGGGCACGGCGCGCGAAGCGGGCGACTTCGTAGGGGCCCCCTACGAAGCAAAAGTCCGCCGCAAGCCAGAGCGAATGCAGTTGCAGCTTTGCCGGGAGGGTCATATCGATGGCTCACCGATCCGTCTTACCAAGGGTGTCACCCTCGAATCGGGGAGTGCAACGCTAGAAATCGCCTATCTGCTAGAGGGATTGCCGACCGACCGACCGCTCCATTTTTCCACGGAGTTCAATCTGGCTGGCCTACCGGCAGGGGCCGACGATCGCTTTTTCTACTGCGATAACGATGGCGAAAGCCAAGAATCGAGGGGGGATCTCAACACACAGCTCGATTTGATCGATGTTGAAAATCTCCACTTGGTCGATAATTGGTTGGGGATTGATGTTGGACTGACCATCGATCGTCCCACCTCAATTTGGACCTATCCGATTTCGACCGTCAGCCAAAGCGAAGGGGGGTTTGAGTTGGTGAACCAGTCGGTTGTGGTCCAACCGCACTGGATTCTACAAGCCGACGCCCACGGTCGCTGGAGTGTCACGCTCCGCCTCACCGCTGATACGGCAGTCGCCGAAGCTCGTGCCAAGGAAGCGGCCAACGAAGTGGCTGCTGTTTGACGTTAGGCAAGTGGCAGAGCCCCTAGGCGAGCGGCGGGCGTCAGCCCCCGATATCCCCAGGCACGCCACAAATGCCATCGGTGCCACTTCCATCGGCTCCACGCCGCCGGCAAGGTTTAGCGATTGCGAAGGCGGGGCGACTCGCGTCGGCCTTTCTGCATGTTTCGTTGGCACCGCTACCAAGGGCAGTTTCCTTCGTAACGCTGGAACAATAGCCGCAATCGGCACGACTCTTTTGGCCGATCCCTACGCACAGGGCGAGAGCCGCGCGGTGGCAAAAGCCGCTGACGACTCTGCCGTCCCGATGCTCTCTACCTACATTTTTACCTCGGCCAGTCTCTGAAAATCGGGACGAGCCGATCTCGCCGAGTTGGTGGGATGGAACTCAAAAGAAGAGGACCCGGATGACTGTTTTTGCTTATTCAAAGCGGCGTGTTACGTCGCTAGCGGCGTTCGCACTGACGTGCGCCGCAGGAGTTCCCGCCTCGGCTCAGTTTGTGCCGCTGCAAAACTACTCGCAGCCAGGCCAACCCGCCTACTCTCAGCAGGCCCCGGGTAACTACGCCCCGTATCCTGGAGCTCGATACGCTGGTGCCCAGCACCCGATGTACGCGGCGCCTCGCGTCGCTAGTGCTGCCGTCTTGCCGGCTCCTGCCGAGGCGATCAACCAAGCGGCACCTGGTGGTCCGCAAGTGGTACCAGCAGGTCAGCCTGCGTACCAAGCTCCTGTTCAACAAGCGGCTACCAATTACCAAGCGGCTCCGGCCACGACTTCTTCCTGGGAAGGTTACACCGGCGCTCCGGCTGCCGGTTGTGCGACGGGCAACTGTGGTACGACGGGCGCCGCTTACCCGACATCCGGCTATGGCGTCGCCAATGGTGCCCCAGCGTGCAACGTCAGTTCTTACGTTCCCGCAGCAAGGCGGCAGTGGTTCGTCGGGGTTTACGGTCTGTACATGCAGCGGAACCAACCGACGCGACGGGCTACGGCAGTACATATCGCGGACACGTCAACGATCGGAAGCGCGTATTCCCCCGATCCGATGGTCGATAATTTTCTTTGGTCAAGCGACGCCGGTGTCGATGGCCAATTCGGCGGAGAAATCCGTTTTGGAAGCACCTTTGGCCAGGCCGATGCTTGCGGCGGGGGGCAACCGTTCGCTTGGGAGATCGGCTACTGGCAGCTTGGGGAAGATTCCTCACAAGCAACTTTGCTTGAAACCAAGACGGTTGAATCGATGAACCTTCATCGACTCTACGGTCGTAAGAACTACGCTGGTCTTCAGTACGACTTTGATGGTGCCGGTGCCGGTGGCTTCCGTCCCCTGAATGACTACGTTGATTATCAGCCAACAATCGACGGCGTCATGCCCGCTTCGAACGATATTCGAGTGATCGGGGTGCGTGAGCGTCAACGTTTTCAGATGAACAACCTTGAGCTTAACTTTTGGCGGATAGGGAACCCGACTGCGTCGGCAGGCCTTGCCGGTGGTGGCTTGGGCCTTGGCGGACGGGGGCTGGGACTGGGTGGAAGAGGTGCCGGTGGGGCCTGCCGGCCGCCACGCCGGTTCTTCATCAACGGTCTTGCAGGCATCCGTTACATGAGGATCGACGAAGACTTCCAAACCGCTTGGCAATTCACTCGTGTTGATGGCGCAGGCGACACCCTAGCGGGTGAGCCGACATCGTTCACAGGTTTCGATAAGGGAGATCCGAACGTGATCTTTGACGATCTCCAAGTAGACAACCAATTGGTCGGATTCCAGCTCGGCTGTAGCATGAACTGGCTTGTTGGCTACAAGTGGAACCTGTTTGCCGATACAAACTTCGGCATCTACGGCAACCAAGCCAATGCTTACAAGTCTGTGTTTGGTGGTGGCTTTACCAATATCATTAACGACACGGGCGACACCGCAGTCATTCGATCCTCGAGAAACAACGTTGCATTCGTGGGCGAAGCTCGGTTTGGCGTCGGCTACCAAGTATCGTGTAACTGCCGCCTGACGGCTGCCTACCGGATATTTGGCCTCTCAGGCATTGCCCTGGCTGGGGATCAAGCGACCGACTGGACCAGTGTCACAACAGCATCGTATATCAACAACAACTCAGCATTGATTTTGCAAGGTTTGCAGTCTGGTGTTGAGTGGAAGTACTAGAAGAAAATCGCTTTGCCAAGTTGTTACGGCCATAACACTCGGCAAAGCGTAAGCGACCCCCCTTTGTTGAGCGAAGCCCGCTGGCACCTGTGCCGGTGGGCTTCGTTATTTTTGTGGGCGATCTTAACTGCCGACGGAAGTCGGCGGGGCCACGCGGTTGAACCTCCGACTTCCGTCGTCGGCGTAGGAGATAGGAGAGTAGAGAGTGTGAACGGTGGCCACTATTACCGCATCGCGCACATCAGCATCCGAAACGCCGGGTCGCGACGCATCCCATCGAAGTCGGTTTCGTCTTCGACCAGAGTGATGAAGGCCGGCTCCAGGTCGAACGACCGCTTGAGAC
>JAJRUA010000067.1 GCA_024278035.1 Planctomycetota bacterium
CGGTTCACAACCGGGCGTAAACGCGAAGTGGTATTTTCTCCCTTCGCAACTTAGGGGTCAAGGAATGGGCGGAAATTTCCAAAAAAAACCAGCCTCAGCTCGCCTGCTTTTCCGGCTGTTTTGACGATCAACATTTCCGAGAAAGGCTGTAAATTTCGAGCCACGGGCCAATTTCACCCGTCTGCTATCAACGGGCCGCTTTGGACGGCTTGGCATCTCTTCCCCCCGAAGGGACACTGCCGTCATGAAGCCGTGCTAGCATCGTTTTTTTGGCTTTGCAATCGTCCTGAGGAGAGGGGCCATCTTGCAATGCCGCTTGACGCACCCGTCTGCCTTGAACGACACTCCAAACCAGAGCCTAGGCCGCCGAGGGCTTGGCCGGAACTACACTTTCCGCACTCCCTAGAACTAAACCTTGTCTCAAGATACTCCTCAACGCGAATTCGCTTTGCAAGTCGTACATCAGCTACGCGGAGCAGGCTACGAGGCTCTTTGGGCTGGCGGATGTGTGCGCGACCAACTGCTCGGTCGGACGCCAAAGGACTACGACATCGCCACCAGCGCCCGACCCGAGCAGGTTCGCAACCTCTTTGGACACCGCCGAACGCTTGCCCTCGGGGCCGCCTTCGGGGTGATTGTCGTATTGGGGCGCAAAACCGAGCAGATCGAAGTCGCCACCTTTCGTTCAGACGGAGCCTACGTTGATGGCCGCCACCCCGAAGGCGTCACCTTCACCACGGCAGAACAAGACGCCGAGCGGCGTGATTTCACCATCAACGGTATTTTCTACGATCCCGTGGAAGATCGAGTAATCGATTACGTCTGCGGCCAGCAGGATCTCGAAAAAAACATTTTAAGAGCCATCGGCAATCCTGAGGCCCGTTTTTCAGAAGATAAATTGCGAATGCTCAGAGCCGTTCGCTTTGCAACAACTCTTGGCTTTGAAATCGACAAGCCCACTCTTGAGGCTATCCGTGCGATGGCCCCTCAAGTGAGGGCAGTCAGCGCCGAACGAACTGGCAGCGAACTACGTCGACTTCTTGTCCACGCCTCTCGAAAGCTAGGCCTGGAATTGCTTCTGCAAACCAAGCTACTCGAGCCTCTCCTGCCTGAGCTGGACTCCTTGGCTAACAAAGACTTGCCCGCTTGGCAGCGAACCTTACAGCATCTCGACGAGCTCGAGTCGAACTCGCTCTCAGTAGCTTTAGCAGCGTTGTTAATCGAATGTCAACATGCCAAGCTCGTCAGCGAAATAGGCCGGCGCTTTCGATTTACCAATAAGGAAATCGACCGGGCCGTGTGGTTAGTGCAAAAGTTGCCTGAGATCGAAAAGGCTGTGGCAATTCCCTGGCCGCGGTTGCAACGGGTATTAGTCCACGAGGGTTCCGACGACTTGATCGCATTGGCTAACGCCGTATTAGGCCCCAACGCCCCTGGCGTCTGTGAGTGCCGAAGTCGGTTGAATTTGCCGACCGAGAAGCTCAACCCCCCGCCCCTATTAACCGGCGGAGACCTCCTCGCCCACGGAGTGCAGTCGGGGCCCCGCTTTGCTACGCTGCTGAGCCATGTCCGCGACCAACAGCTACTGGGGCACATCAGCACCCAGAAAGCGGCCCTCGAACAAGTCGACCAATGGCTGAACAAACACCAAAACAATTAGGCTTTGTCTCAAAAATCCTATACTCTCGGTAGAGATGCCTGCAAACGTGTTTTAAGACAAAGCCTTGGAGTGCTGCTAGACGAACTCGGCTCCGACCTCTACGATCGGGGGCTTATTCAGAATGATTTTTGTCTTTTGGAGCGATAGAAATGGAATCCGAAATCAGCGGGCTCATCATGCAGGCGAGTTTCCTCCTAGCCGAGGGAATGCCTACGATCGACGGAGCCTATGTCCTTCAAATTGCTTCTCGGGTTTTGCATCTGGTCTCGGCAATGATTCTCGTCGGCGGACTTTTTTATCTTCGCACGGTCCTTTCGCCAGCTGGCGAAGAAGCTTGTTTTGCCGGCCGTCGGGCTGTTTGGGCGAAATGGGTCGGCATCGCCACCGCGGTGCTCCTGGCCACAGGATTCTATAACTTCATGCTAATAAACAGCGAAGCCAAAGCAGCTGGCGGGAAATTGCCTCCGCCCTACCACATGCTTTTCGGAGTCAAATTTTTACTGGCGCTGCTGGTCATGTTTCTCCTAGCAATTCTTGCTGGAAGAACGGGAGCAGCCGAGCGGTTCCGCGGCCAGATGCGCAAGTGGCTAAACATCGCTTGGCTGGCAGCAATCGCCATCGTTATTCTTGCCGCGATGCTAAGAACCTTTCACTAATGGACAACGAGATAGACCGACTTAAACGGAGTGGTATCGTGGACAGAAAAGCAAAGAAACGCGTCGAAGTCATACGCAAAAAAGTGGCTCAGTTTCAACAACAACTGGCCGGCGCCAAGCAACAACCCGACGATCCCGAAGAGCCCGCACGCATTCAGGCCCAAATCGACGCAGCCCATGCCGAGATGAAAAAACTGAAAGAGTCGTGAGTCGAAGGCGCGAAAGGCTTACGGCTTGAGACGGGAGCCACTTAGGTAAGCGAATCCTAAAGCCTAACTCCTAAAGCCTCCTTGCAATACACCGCAGGCTCGTCGGCACCATCGCCGTCCCAGTCGCCAACAACCGGCTGGTCGCCTTTGCCGCCCAACTCGAAGGCGCGGTCGTAATCCTCTGCGTCAAGTCGGCGGTTGCCTTGGTGATCGACGATCCAAAGACCTTGTCGAAAAACTCCAAGGTCGTCGGTGCCGTTGGCATCCCAGTCGCCAACAACCGGAAGATCCCCAGCCTGGCCAAAACGGACGCACTGGTCAGCAGAAGTGAAGCATCCATCGCCATCAACGTCGAGATGCCAAAGCCCGTCACGGAAAACGGCAATCGTTTCATAACCGTTGCCATTCCAGTCGCCGGTGATGGGAAAGTCTCCCGTCGAACCGTAGTGAAAAACATGGTCAACCGCGTCTGCATGGACTTTGCCGTGGACTGTGCAACACATTTTCCGTTCGCCTGATCGCTTCGACTGCGCCTCGGTCGAAGTCGGTGCGAGTGCTTCGATCTCACGGCGAACTTGAGCCCGTTGCGAAACGCTGACCACACCAATATCGGTCCGTCCGTCGGCGTCCCAATCGCCTACCACGGGTAAGTCACCCGCTTTGCCAAGATGGGCCCAAAGGTCCGTTTCATCCCAAGAGCCATTTCCATTGAGATCAAGATACCAGTCGCCCTCGAGAAAGATTCCAATCTCGGTGCGGCCATCGCCATCCCAGTCGCCGGCGATTGGCGTTGCGTCGGGGTGCCCAAAAACAGCATCGTGGTGGGCTACGTTTTGCCGAGATGCACTTTCGGCGATCAACCAACTTCCTTGATCAAGCGGCATTTGCTGCCACCTCGAGACATCGAAACTTGTACTCGCTAGCTGGAACGGATTGCTACGGGGTCGCAACGCCATGCTCGCGCCAACATCAAAGACGCTAAGCTGCCAAGTGAAAGTTGCAACTAAATCGGAACCGCCAATCAACGAGCGAGGCACAAAAGTAGCCGTTGGCAAGGGCACGAGGACATTGGAGTCGAACAAGGCAGGCGATGACTCGAACTGGGGCACTTGGCTTTCCGAGGGAGTCACTGCCGTACCGTAAAGCAATTGTAATACGACCCCCGACGGGACCTCCGATGCTCCGCCCCCGGAGTGGGGAACAACCGGCGGGGCGCCGCCAGCTCCCGTTTCAATGGGAGAGTCGCTCGAATAATTACAGAAGTTGTACCCTACGTAGTCGCTGCCCGCTTGAACAAAAATCTCTCCTAGAAGGTTTTGATCAAAGGCGATCCCTCCGCCAGTACCGAGGTGAGCGACCCCCTCGCGAACGACTGCCGATTGCACCTCAAACACGGCATAGACACCCGGCGAAAGATTATCAAACCGGTAGCTCCCGTTCACGTCAGTTTGTCGTTCCGGCAGGACTACCCCGGTTTCGTTGAGCAACCGTAGGCTCGCGCCCTCGATGCCAGTCTCGCTGGACAAATTCAGGCAACGCGGACTTGAGGTCAAGTAAACTTGGCCGGCAATCGAGCCGAATGCTTGGCTGCTGCTCTCGACGCTGGGGCTAACCTGAACATTGCCTTCGGGAGC
>JAJRUA010000068.1 GCA_024278035.1 Planctomycetota bacterium
CTCGGGGTACCCCGCCTCGGCAAGCAATCGCTTGGCCTCTTTCAGGTCCATCTCTGGACAAAGCGGTGCGTCGTATCCCGGCAGTCCGGGCGGCGTGAACGACCGGGCGGCAATCTCCCCGGCACACGCGGTGTCTAAAATCTCTTGTCGATCGATCGCCATCACCAGCGCCCGTCGGACCCGCACATCATCCAGCGGCTTCTGTGTGACATTGAAGCCGTAGAAGTAGGTGCCAAACTGAGCGGCTGGATTAAAATCATCGCGTGGCGGGTCAAATTTCATCAGTTCGCGAGAAATCAACGGCGAAAGCTTCGGAACCCAATCGATCTTGCCCGTCTCATATAAATTGAAGCTCGTCGTAAGCGACTCGACCGCCAGGGCGTCGATCGTGCGGATCGAAACGCTGTCGGCATCCCAGTAGTCGTCTCGTTTCTCCAGGCGAATCCGGTCACGCAGTCGGTGGAAGACCAACCGGTAGGGGCCGTTCGTTACAATGTTTTTCTGATTCGTCCAATCCGAGCCGTACGTTTCGATACAACGCTGGTTCACGGGCGAGAGAGGATAGAACCCCATAAGCTGAATCCAAAACGGCGTGGGTGATTCGAGCACCGTCTCGACCGTCCAGGCATCGACAGCACGGAAACCGACCTCAGAAAAATCGAGTAGCAATTGCTTGCAGGAGACCGCTTTGCCGAATGCCACCCCTTTTTCAGCCACTCGGAACCGCCGCTCTTCGCCCTCGGCATTCACAACAAACGTCCGGAACTCAATGTATTTTTCTGGATCTGCCAAGTCCTCTTCTGATACGCCCCTGTCCGTTTCAATTGCCACGAGCGTACCGCGCACGAGCTTCCCACGAGCAAAGGGGCGTGCGCCCTCGGTCCGTTCGTGCAACTCAACTTCCACTCGGTCGCCCACCTCCACGCCGCGTGCCGACCGACTGTAGCGGCGGGCGTTCTTGAGGTACCACGCTTGGTAGGCGTACTCGGCCAGGGTCATTGGATCGAGAAACCGCCGCATCGAATAAACGAAGTCATCGGCTGTTACCGGGTCGCCGTTGGTCCAAGTGGCGTTTTTGCGAAGATGGAACGTGTAGGTCAGGCCATCTTTCGAGACTTCCCAGCTCTCGGCGACGCCCGGCATCGGCTCCCGATTTTGCGGGCCAATCGTGATGAGCCCTTCAGAGAGGGAGTCGATAATGCGACCCTCGGGCTGGCCGGTAACGACCGCCGGATCAAGCGATTCGATTTACGTTCCGTTATTGAATGTAAAATCCGCCGGCGGTAGTTGGCCTTGTGCCACGATCCACGCAATGCCCCCCATGCCGAGGGCGATTAGCAACAGAGTGGTGAGAAGGCGCGGTGACATGGACCCCAGTTTACGACTCGGGCGGCAAAGCCGCCACCGGCTGGTGCGCAGGGAAGTCTCGTCGGAGTTGTCGCCCCAGTTCCCCGCCAGGATGGCGAGGCTATAGCCTCGCCATCCTGGCAGGGAACGACCAATGGGGGGGGGCTCATGCCCCGCCGCTCGCCTAATTTTTCTTTGCCGCAAGTGCTTGCCAGTTGATGGGGCGGCTGAAATTGCCGTTCCAGGGGACGTTTGCCAGCAATGCCGCCCCGGCACGTTGTTCTATTTCAGAGGCGTTGGTGGCTTGGCTCGGGTCCGTCTCGGGCGTGGCGCTGTTGAGGACAACGCCAGCGACGCTGAGTGGCATTCCGCCTTTAAGAGAATCAACAACGCTTGCTGTGATGAGCGTTTGCAACGTGTCGTTAATAACACCCAGGCGATTGGCCGCGACAACGACCATCGGAAATCCGAATTCGATTGCCAGATCGGCATTGTAATCGTCGTCCGAAAGGGGCGACATTAGACCGCCCGCACCTTCGACCAAAACGATATCACACGCTTCATGCCAAACATCAAGGCCGCTCCGCAAGAGATCGGCATCCACCCGAAGCCCCTCTTCCCGGGCAGCCCTTTCTTCCCGGGCAGCCAAGTGGGGGGCAATGGGTGCAGCGAATCGCTGCGGACAAACGGCCTCAAGCGACAGGGGCCGACCGGCCGCTTCCCATAAAGTCACGGCATCCTCCGAAACAAGCTCCCCATCGGCCAGAAAGCAGCCACTGGCAGCCGGCTTATAGACGCCAACCCGCACGCCTTCTCCGCGCAACTGCCGGGCGATAAGAGCCGCGACATAGGTTTTGCCGACCTCGGTTCCGGTGCCAGTGATAAAGAGGCCGTGCATGGAAGAAAAGGGGGAAAGATGGAAGGGAAGAGGCAAGGGCTCTGGCTCTGTCGGAGACGCCTCCGACAATTCACTAACACGATTATCGAACGCAATAAGTACCGGGGCTACACTCCCAAAAACTCTTCGGCCGCATCACGCAAAATGCCTCGATCCACGCTCAGTCCGGTCCAGGCTTCAACCGCCAGGGCCGTCTCGCAAACGAGTACCGGCAAGCCATCAAGCGTTGTCGCTCCACAGTCGTCGGCCGACAGCAAGAGGTTGGATCGGTTGGAACCGATCGCCAAGTCAATCACGACATGGCGATCGAGCAGTTCGGGGCTAAGCGTTTTAACGACCCGTGCGTTCTGCGCGATGGGCCAACAGGAAGTCGCGATGACCCAGTCGGTCTCTTCGGGCAGCTCGATCCACTTTTTCTCCCAAGCCAATTCAAGAATTTCGGTGGGTACGATCGGTTCGGGAAGTGCCACGGCGGTCGATGTCACTTCAGCCACCACGGCCGGTCGTTCTTGGCGGGAACGAAGCCTCTTGGCAAACAGGGCCGCTTGTCCTGCTGCGAGGTCAGCAATCGCTACTGACGCGGCCCCCCGTTCCAGAAGCACATCGGCGACCGACGGAGCGGCCCCTTCGGTGCCAAGCAGCACAACGCGTTTGCCGGCAGGGTCGCCGCACGCTTGCAAGGCTTCTACCAAAGCGGGACCCGTGGCGTCGTCCCCTTGCAGACGGTCTTCGTGGCGTGTGAGATGGGTGATTCGTTCCGTGCGGCGGGCACGGGTTGTAAGCCGAAGCGGTTCGGTGAGGTTCGCTTCTTCGTCTTCTTCCTCTTCCGGCGACGCTCGCTCAGGGGAAGGGGTGTTTCGCAAGCGATCCACCTCAATGAGTTGGTCGCAGTGTCGGCCCAGTAGCCGCACGCCCTGAAAGCCAAGGGCATCGGTCCCCGCCAGCGCGTCGCCGAGCCGATTCCCTGCCACTTCAAAGGAAAGGAACCGCCAGTCGAGCCCCAACTGCGCAAACGCCCGCTCAATCATAAAATGCGTCGGGTCACCGGCGACGGCTTCCCCAAGCAGGCAGCATTTTCCAAGAAGATTCGAGTTAGACACGGAAAAAGTGGGCCCGCCGCGGCGGGTCTTCGACAAAAGGCGGTAGGCAGTTCACTATAGCCGGGCCATCCTGGCACGGAACGTCGGCCGGTTCGGTTCGGATCATCCCGATTCCGACGGCTGAACCGTCCATTGTCACCAACTGGCCCCAATCCTGCAACGCGGGGCAACCGATTTTCGCAGAAGCCCCTCTCTGGCTTGTCTACAATAGAAAAATGGTCTCCCGCCGCTACCGCCGTCTCTTGCAGCGTCGTTTACGCCGCCGGCCCCTGCTGCCCTTCCTGCTAGCGGCAACCGTGGCGATTGATGTGACCGTTCCATTTTTGGACTTTCAGAATCTTTCTTCCACCAACCCGCAGATGCTTGTTTGGGGACTAGCCATCGGGCAACTGTATCTTTTTGCGGTCTGGCTTACCTCGGCTCGTTCGGGGATTTTGCTTCGTTTGGCCTTGTCATCGGCTGGCGTGACGGTTGTCACCTGCTTGCTTTCATTATCTTCAAGAACTCCTTGGACGGGGATGCTTCCCTTTGGGTTTACTTTTTTTGCCGTATCAGTGATCAGTTGTTCGATATTATTCGCATTTCAAAATCGGTTCCAACAAGGAATACGAAGGAATCGACGAGCACAGTTTTCGGTGGGGTGGTTGCTTATGCTAACGACTCTTGTGGCCTTTGCAGTATACGGAGCAACCCGAGTCGATTGGGCTATTTTACAGAATAAAGCTGTTTGGCAAATGAGCGCTAGCGAAGTGTTGGGAGCTAGTATTTTGTTATTGATCTCAATGCTAATTCGAGCGACTCCTATGGCGAGCCTTGCAATGTTTACGGCCTACGCAATGGTGTGTGTGGCACTGATTGTGCCGTTTGCCAGGGACGTGATGCCTTGGTTTGTTACAATCGGTTACTACACCGGTTTCACTATTATGATTGGTGCTTGGTTACTAGCCCTCCGCTCACGCCGCCTGCCTTTGCCACCGTTCCAACTCCGTCTCTTCGGCGTACACGAAGAGGCCGCCCCGGAATCTCCAGAGCGGCCCCTCGAACGTCACCAAGCGGCAGAACTCAAGGAGATCAACGTCGTCGTCTGACCAACGGCGTGGCCAGTAGCAACAGCACCCAAGCCGAAGGCTCGGGCACGGCACGCACGTCGGCAAAGCCGTCGATCTCAGGTGTCGTTAGGGAATCAACGGGATTGGTCACCCGCACGTAACTGATTTCCGAAAAACCATAGGCACCGATATCAATGCCTGCTCCGCCTCCTGAGCCGCCGTAGGCGAGGATCGTTGCTGTAACACCCAGGCCGGTTAGGTCGAGCGACGGATCGACAGGCCGAGTGAAATCCGACGGTACGGAGCCGGGGCCAGCAGGAAAGAAGTCGGTCGTGTCGGCATAGCCGTTGGTTGGAAAAAGGCCATCGGCGTCGAGCCCCGTCACTTCAACGAACGTCACGCCATCGTCACTAATCGAGACGATTCCTCCTTCCGATGCAGCACTTCCCGTGTTGGTGGTGTTGGCATCGAAGTTAAAATCGTTGGTGGAAAGAAAGGCGTTGCCGAAGATCAAGAGGTCGATACCAAAGGGGTTACCGGCATCGTTGGTTACGGGCTCGTCGAACGAAACCGTAAGGCTTCCCCCTTTGCCAAGCGAAACGACTTCGCTCACATCCGAAGGGGCACTGTAAGGCGAGACCGTGTATCCGCCGAAGGCGACACTGTTACGTGTCGGCTCGCCAAGAGCGGCCGTACCGTTATCGTACAAAACAGGAGGGTCGCTACCAAACACTGAGGGGACATCCGTTCCAGGCGTATAGTTCACGATCGCATCGGCCCAAGGATCGGCAGCAACTGCTGCCGTTGTGGCGCTAAGGGCAAGTAAAGTTGCTAAGCAAAGTTGTATCTTCATAAGTCATTCTCAAGGATTAAAGCAGAAAAACAAAACGAAACACGCCTTCGATGAGTGACAGGCCAAGCCATCCCAAAAAGGCCAACAACAAGCCACGCCGTCGCGGGCTCAGGAATCGCAAAAGTAATTGAGGAGGTAGTGTTGCCGAAGTTGTCGCGCCAAACGGCGTAGTCGGCTTGGGGGTATTCGGTGCCAAGACCGTCGCGCCACACGGTGTAGTCCGCGGCATCGACCGTGCCATCCGCGTTAAAATCGCCCGCTAGTGCAGGGGGAGCGGCGGCTAGGAGATTCTCAGCAAACTCGTTGTTGTTGAGCGTTACGGCAAAGGCGTAGCTGTCCCAATCGCCGTCCGTAAGCACTCTGCCAAAGGCACCCGAACCGGAAGAACTCCAACCGGTGGGGCCCGTGGAGGAGATGGCGTAGTGCCAAAATCCTTCGCTCCATCCCTCACGGTAAAGATCGAGTGGGTCAATCGATTCGACGCCGTCGGAAGCAGACGTGATGGCAATACCGTCGGCGTCGAAGGTGGTGTTATCATCCAGGGCAAAGGCACTGTCGCCGCTGAGGTCGTAACCCAAGCCGTAAACTCTTCTGCCGAAGGTGCCGCTCGTGCTTAGCTTGGCGTAGAGGCGGGGATCGCCTGCCAGAACGTCGAGCAACATTTGTTCGCCGGTGGCGGCTCCGTCCCAGCGGTAACCCCAGGCGAGTGAGGTGTCTTGGTTGTCATCGCCGATCCAATCGATGGCGAGAGCCGCTTGGTTAGCGCCATTGCCGACCCAAAACTGTAGGTCATCGAACGAAGTTACCGCTGCGGTACCGATTTTTGGTGATAGCAGTGATGCAAGGAGTAATAACCCGCGCACGTATTTCCCGTGCCAGGATGGCACGGCTATAGCCGTGCCATCCTGGCACGGGAAAATGGAACAACGATAAGCCGTTTTTTTTATCATGGCGACACCTCGTCCCCGGCTTTGGTGAGCATCGCGATGAGAACCCGTTGGTCAGTCGAATCGGCAAGCCAATCTGCACGTCCATCGCAGAAGACGCCGAGCGCCCCGCCAGGGTGGGGACTCCCCAAGTCGCCGCCGAATCCGGAATTAGCATTGATGGGCGTCGTCTCTTCTTGGGCAAAGACGTTCTCGCCATTGGTCCAAACACATTCACTGATCCGGCGGTTCAAGAGCTCGGCTACGGCAAGTGTCTTTGTCGTGCCGTCGGTGATCTCGGTTAGCTGAACGGGATCGTTGTAGAGCAACACACCAAGATTTTCTTCGTCGATGGCCGTGCCACTTCCCGAGTCCGTCCCTTCCACACCAAACACGCCACCGTAATCGGTGAAGGCACATCCCTTCCAGGTTTTGGTCTCACTGAAAAGCACATCGGACGGTTCGCTCGGGCAGAGAAAATCCTCAACGACAATAGCCACTTCGCGATTTGTAGCATGTTTGGCTGGTAGCGAATCGTCATAGAGATCAGCGAGGGACTGTTGTTCTAGATAGGGGAGCAGTCGCAGGAGCCAAGAGGTTCGTTTGCCGACAGGAAATTGGCCGCACCCTTCACAGCCGACGGGCAATTTTTCTCGTTCCGAAGCGTAGTTGGCCATTGCCAAGCCGATTTGCCGAAGGTTATTCGTACACTGGGTTCGCCGTGCCGCTTCGCGAGCCGCTTGTACCGCCGGCAAAAGCAACGCCACCAACACGCCGATGATCGCAATCACCACAAGCAGTTCCACCAACGTGAACGCGCACGAGGGTACACGCCGTGAGGAATCGAAAGTGGGTCGGCAGGCCGACATCGGTTCTCGCTTCTTTTTCACCGACTTATCCACAACCGTTTTGCGATTACGAATTCCCTTCGCGCGTACGACAGCGCACGCTCAAGGGGAACTATAAAAAATCGCGCAACGACACAAGTCGTTTCATAAAACGTGGGCGCTCTCCCTCGGAGCGATCCACAAAACAACGTGTTGGCAGGTCTTCTGACTTGTCGAGCCTGCGGCGACCTGCCTTCTCGTCGTCGTGCCCCGAAATGCTTCAAAA
>JAJRUA010000069.1 GCA_024278035.1 Planctomycetota bacterium
AAAGACCCGGGCCATTTCAGCGTCGTCGACATTGCCCAGGCCTTGGAGCCACGAAAAGACCGGAGGGACTTGCCAACTATCGCGTTTGATCTCTGCATCGACAGTCGCAGGCAAAACTCGGGCAAGGTTCTCATGCAGTCCTCCGCCGGTGATGTGGGCGATGCCATGGACCACGGATTTGACTTTGTAGTGATTTAGCACCGCACGTACGGGCTGAGCGTAGAGCCGTGTTGGCTCGATAAGTAGTTCGCCTACGGTTGCTTCACAAGTTTCGACTCGATCGTCGATCGTGAGGCCTGCATGATCGAAAACAATCTTACGAGCCAAACTGTAGCCGTTGGAATGCAGTCCGCTGGCAGCAAGGCCAAGCACGACATCGCCGGGCACGACATGGCTACCGTCTAACAAGCGAGAACGTTCGACAATGCCAACACAGAACCCGGCCAGGTCGTAGTCGCCCTTTTGGTAAAGGTCGGGCATGATGGCGGTCTCGCCACCGATGAGTGCGGCAGCGCTTTCCATGCATCCGGCGCTGATACCGGTGACGACTTGTTCAAGAAGGTCGGAATCGTCCTCAGCCATCGCAACGTAGTCGAGAAAGAAAAGCGGTTCGGCCCCACAGCAGATCACATCGTTGACGCACATGGCGACCAAATCGATGCCAATCGAATCGTGGCGGCCTAGCATTTGGGCGACCTTGAGCTTGGTGCCAACGCCATCGGTGCCCGAGACGAGCACCGGTTCTTGATATTTCCGAGAAAATAGCCCGTTGGGAAAGTCGAGCTGAAACAGCCCCGCAAAGCCATTGTTCCATGGCAATACCCGAGGGCAATGGGTGCGTTTCAACAGGCTTGGCAGCCGAGCCATCGACTCTTGGTAGGTGTCGAGGTCGACGCCAGAATCTCGGTAAGTTAGTTTTTGCATTGGTGCATTGGTATTGACGGGCTCTACGGATTGTCAAGAAACCAATTTTACGGCGGTTTGCCTGGTAGTGTCAACGACCCGAACGGAGGCCCAGCTTCTGATCGTGCAGGCCAGAACGATTGTAGCGAGGGAAGGGTCGTAGTCGTCTCGTTTAATCCGACTGGCGAGGCCCACTTGCAGCAGCTGGCGAAGATTGTGGCCATGGAACGAACGGCGGGGCTGATCGGTCCAGGCCATGTCGCAGGGGCAGCAGGGATGAGACAAAACATAGCGCACAACGAATCTCTGCCGCGTGGTAGAATGACTTATCAAGACCTTGGTCGGCAATTGCCGAAGGTCATAAGCGTCGTCGTAGTTGCGATCCGGTTTTAAGTTCGGGTTACACACTGCGTCCTAGTCGATTCGATTAGACCGCTTAGTCCTTCATCCCAAGAGCCTACCTCAATGCTTACTCAGTGGACTCCCTCCCTTACTTTTCCAGGCCAAACCCAAGTCGTCATGCCAAAACCGCAACGCTTAATGCAGTTCAATTATCCGCTTCCCTATGGGGCGATATTGCAAGATGCCGGAGTGCGTTTTTCGGTCTACAGCCGGACGGCAACGGCCATGCGAGTCTTGCTTTATCATCGCGTTAGCGATCGCGAACCCTACGGTATCGTTGAATTCGATCCTTCAACCGACCGTTGGGGCGATATCTGGAATGTCACCGTCCCGGGACTTAAGGCTGGGCAGCTTTATCATTTCCAAGCCGAAGGCCCATTCAAACCCGAGCAAGGAAAACGATTCAATTCACAGGCTCGTTTGATCGACCCTTATGCCCGAGCGCTGGCGGGTCGGTTTCAATCGTCTGAGGACGGTATCACTCGTCCGCCCAAGTGTGTGGTCGTGCAAGACGACTTCGACTGGCAAGGCGACCGACATCTGCGTCGACCGCTATCGGAAACGGTGATCTACGAGATGCATGTCCGCGGCTTCACACGCAGCCCTTCGAGCGAGGCAAAAAACCCGGGCACCTATCTTGGGGTGATCGAAAAAATTCCGTACCTCAAATCGCTTGGCGTCACAGCAGTCGAGCTGATGCCGATTCATGAATTCCCGATCAACGATCCGCTAGGCAACAAGTTAAAACGCCCGAACTACTGGGGCTACGACTCCTTAGCCTTTTTTGCTCCTCACCGGGGCTATATGCAAGGCAGCAAGGCGGGCGCCCAAGTTCGGCAGTTCAAGGAAATGGTGCGAGCCTTGCACGCGGCGGGCATCGAAGTCATCCTCGACGTGGTTTTCAACCATACGGCCGAAGGAAATCACGAGGGCCCCACGCTAAGCTTCAAGGGCCTAGAAAACGACGTCTACTACATGCTTAACGATGACGGGACTTACAAAAACTACTCTGGCTGCGGCAACACGGTTAACGGGAACCATCCGATTTGCCGTGAAATGATTTTCCATTGCCTTCGTCACTGGGTCTACAACTATCACATCGATGGCTTCCGATTCGACTTGGCGTCCATTTTAAGCCGCGACCGAAACGGCGAGCTGATGCCGAATCCTCCGCTCGTAGAAGTAATCGCCGAAGACCCGATGCTGGCCGACACCAAGATCATTGCCGAAGCTTGGGACGCGGCAGGAGCGTTTCAAGTAGGCTCCTTTGCCGACACTCGCTGGGCAGAGTGGAACGGACACTACCGCGACGACATTCGCAGATACTGGAGAGGCGAGTCTGGGATGACCGGGAGCCAAGCAACTCGTTTGTCGGGTTCAAGCGACCTCTACCAGAATAGCGGACGACGCCCGTATCACAGCATCAACTTTATCACTTCCCACGACGGCTACTCGCTCTACGACTTGGTTAGCTATGAGCAAAAACATAACCAAGCCAATGGCGAAGACAACCGTGACGGCGACAATAACAACTACAGTGCTAACAACGGGGTCGAAGGTCCGACTCGCAGCAAGCCGATTCTTGAATTGCGTCAACGCCAGGTGAAGAACATGATGGCTTCGCTGTTGCTGAGCCAAGGCACACCGATGATGGTCGCTGGCGATGAAGTCTTGCGTACTCAGCGAGGTAACAACAATGCCTACTGCCAGGATAATGAAATAAGCTGGTTCGATTGGAAATTGGTCAAGAAAAACGCGGAGAACCTAAGATTCTGCAAATCAGTAATCGCATTTCGCAAGAATCGCCCGAATGTACGGCGGGCGACCTTCTTGACCGGGCAGCCTAGCGAAAACGGAAGACTGCCTGATGTGAGTTGGTACAATCCCGAGGGCACGCCGATGGATTGGGACAATCCGACGCAAAGCATCGTCTGTATCTACGGCACCACGGGGATCGACGACCCCGCCGCCCGTCCGATCATGCTGCTGATGCACCCCGGCACCGACACGCAGGAATTTTTGATTCCTGAAGAACTCCGCTCGCATTCGTGGAAGCAGTTTTTCGATACTTCCGCTAAAATGCCTGAAGACATCCACCCCAATATCGATGGCCCCGAGTTGCCGGAAGATGGAATCCTGCATTTGAAGCACCATACGATGATGTGCTATGTCGCGTAGGGCTGGAGAGCAGCGACCTTTGGCGGTAGGCTGTAAGAAGTAGCCGGAGGGCTGGCGTGGCTGAGAGTTAAGTTTCGCCTCCTTCTTGCTTGACACAGATCTTCAGATTTCGGGGAAGACGATGGCTGCCTCACGAGTATCAGTTTCGATTATTGGCATTGGCGACGATGGGCTCGATGCGGTTTCCGAATCGGCGCGTCAGATTATTCTTGCTGCCGATCTCCTGGTCGGCAAAGAGCGGACGCTTGCGCTGGCTCCAGAAGCTCCCGGCAAACGATTGTTTGTGGGGGCCGATCTCGATCAGGTCGTCGAACAAATCGAGGCAGCGGGTAACGTCAAGACCGCCGTGCTTGTTTCCGGCGATCCGCTGTTTTACGGCTTGGCCCGTTTTCTTTGCGATCGCCTCGGGCACGAACGTTGCGAAATTGTGCCACACGTGAGCAGTATGCAACTTGCGTTTGCAAGGGTGAAGGAAAGCTGGGACGAAGCCTATCTGACCAACCTTGCCCAACACTCGCTGGAGAACGTGGTCGACCGAATTCGTACTGCGGCCAAAGTCGGGCTCTTCACGACCGAAGAGTGTGGGCCAAGCAAGGTTGCGCAAGCGATGCTGGATCGCCGAATCGATTACTTTGAAATCTACGTCTGCGAGAACCTTGGCGCCCGCAACGAACGTGTCACCCGCGGAAGCGTGGCAGAGATAGCCAAGCAATCGTTCGAGACGCTCAACGTGATGGTCTTGGTGCGAGATAGCGAGACTCCTGACCGACCGCGTGATCCGCTCGT
>JAJRUA010000070.1 GCA_024278035.1 Planctomycetota bacterium
ATCAAGGGAAGGATTTTCATAACCGTCAACCTACCGGAACAACGTGGACTGTCAACGAATTGCCAGAGCTAGCTATTAAGAAGGCGGGGGCCCGCAGAGAAATTGACCGAGGGGTGCGGTTTATTGGCAGGATCGACGCCCAGCGCTTTCGGACAGAGTTGGAACTGTGTAGAAGGGCGGCGAGCGTGCGGGTGCCCTGTTTCTGTGACACGGAGTTCCTGAGGCACGCCCGCCGACGGTAGTGGTGGCATCGTTGTCGCAGGGGCTGGGGCATCGGGGGGCTGACGCCCGCACCGCTCGCCCATGGATGCCTGTGATAGCAATTTTTTCCGGCCGGTCGGCTAATCCGGGCCTTTCGTTTTGCTAGCGCAGGCATCCATAAAAGCCTTTTCAGAATCTGTGGGGAGGAAATCTCTGGTGCTCCTCTCCCCTTGGCTCCACGATTCCTGTTATCCTGTTGAGCTTCTCGTATCCCTTCTATATTTCTCAATTTCCTCACGCGATTATGCCTCTCCCCACGCTTGCCGACCTGATGACCCTTGGCATGTTGATCTTGCTGCAAGCGGTGCTTGGCTTTGACAATCTGCTTTATATCTCGCTCGAATCAAAGCACGCCCCGGAGAAAAGCCAGCGTATGGTACGACAGTGGGGCATCGGCATTGCCGTTGTTCTTCGGATCGTGCTTCTGTTCTTTGTGATTGGCGCAGTGAAGACTTTTCAGGAGTCGCTTTTCACTTTGCCCCAAGAAGGACCTATCGGCTGGATTATCTCGGGTGACGTAACACTCCATTCGTTGATCGTCTTGCTGGGCGGCATCTTCATTCTTCACACGGCCCTCAAAGAGATCATGCACATGCTTACCTTGCACGATGTGGGCTATGAAAAAGATCAGAAGTCTTCTTCGGTTGCCAAGGTTCTTTTTTCGATCATTGCGATGAACTTGGTCTTTTCGTTCGACTCGATTTTAAGCGCTATGGCACTGACCGACAATTTTTGGATCATGGCCTCGGCGATCGTTGCGAGTGGGGCGATGATGATTTGGCTTGCCGATGGCGTGTCGGAGTTCCTTAAGAAAAATCGCATGTACGAAGTGTTGGGGCTCTTCATTCTTTTCATCGTCGGCGTGATGCTCATCAGCGAAGGGGGCCACTTGGCTCACCTTCATCTTTTCGGCTATGTCGTCGAACCGATGGCTAAGAGCACTTTTTACTTTGTCATCGGCATCCTCGTGGTGATCGACGTGGTGCAGGGGCGATACCAAAAGAAGCTGCTGGCCGAGAAGGCACATGAGTTGGAAGTTAGGAGTAGCTAGTTGCTAGGCGCTAGTTGCCGGCTGGTTATTACGCAACTAGCGCCTAACGACTCCCAACTAGCAACTCTTTCCGCTTACTTCATTTCGCTTAGTGTGGTCACATCGACCTGTTTGCCGACGATCAGAAGGACCTGGTCGGCGGAGAGTTGGTAGTCGCCGCCGGGGAACATTTTGAGCTTGCCGGTGAGAGCATCCTTGACACCGACGACCCAGATATTGTGTCGCTTACGTAAGTCGATCTCTTGCAACATCTTGCCTGCATAAGAATCGGGAGCAGCGATTTCAAGGAAGCTGTACTCGGGATCGATCGGGAGGAAATCGATCACGTTTGGCCAAGTCATCCGGTCGGCCAGTTGTCGGGCGATTTCGATCTCCGGGAAAATCACGCGGTCGACGCCCAGGCATTTGAGAATCCGCGCGTGCTCATCGGTCACCCCTTTGACAACGACCTGCTTGGCGCCGAGTTCCTTGGCATGGAGTGTCGCCAGCAGCGACTGGGTGATGTCTTCGCCCATGCTGATGATCGTGGCATGAGCCGTCTTGACCGGCAGGTGGGCGATCGAGTCCCGTTCGCGGGCGTCGCCAATGACCGCCTCGTAGAGCACGTCTTTGAGCGACTCGACGCGTTCCTTGCAGCTATCCATACCGGTAATTCGGCATCCATTCTCGCTAAGCCGCTCGGCCAGGGCTCCACCAAAGGAGCCGAGACCAATCACGACGAAATGTTTGTGTTCAGCCATATTGTGTTAGGCGGGAGGCTTGAGGGAAGGGGAGTTTAGGGTTGCTAGTTGGAAGTTGTTAGGCGCTAGTTAGGGCTTGGCCATCCTGCAACTAGCGCCTAGCAACTCCCAACTCTCTACTCGCTTTATCCTACCAGTGGTTCTTCGTTCGGATACTCTACCGGTTCGGAGCGTTCGCTGTGAGAGAGGGCAATAAACGTCGTGATGGGGCCTAGGCGACCGATTAGCATCAATAGAAGAATAATCAGGCGGCTTGGATCGCTCAGGTTGCTCGTGAGGCCGGTCGAGAGGCCAACCGTGCCGAGCGCCGAGATAATCTCGAACAAGGATTCGAGGAAAACCTCCTGGCTGTCGCCGTGCCCCTGGCAGCCGCCGCTAGATTGTTCGATGACCAGCAAAGCGGTGAAGGCGATACCCGCCACAAAGACAAACAGCATGGCAGTGGCAATGGCCCGTTCGATGCTTGAGGCAGGAATCGTTCTCCGAAAAAGATTCACCCGAGAGTAGCCGCGGAAGGTGGCCCAAGCGCGCAGGGCGATGATCGTGGCGGTGGTGACTTTGAACCCGCCGCCCGTCGAACAGGGGCCTGCCCCAATCATCATCAACAGGATGCTGATAAAGAGCATCGAGTTCGTGAGATCGGCGATTTCTACCGTGTTGAACCCTGCTGTGCGGCAAGTCACGCTGTGCATGGCCGCTTTGATAACGCGCGTCGGCAAGGGGTCGCCGCTTAGCACTCCCTGCGATTCCAACGCCAAGAAACTAAAGAAGCCGACTATCAACAGCACTGCCGTGCCGATGAGCATGATTTTCGAGTGCAACTGAAGGCTCGTCCAACGGTCATCCCACGGGCGCTTTCGAGAGCGCCACAGGTCGCTAACGACCGGAAAGCCGAGCCCGCCGACGATAATAAGAAAACTGATCGCCCCGTTGACAATCCAGCTATCGGCAAAGGGCGTGAGGCTCGCGTCGTGCAGGGCGAACCCCGCGTTGCAGAACGCGGAGACGGAATGAAAGAGGGCGTGCCACACGGCGTCGGCGTGGCTTGCCCAAACACCGAGCGCGTGGAACCGCTCATAATTCACCAAGTTGTACGCGGTCAAAATCACAAAGCCGAACGCTTCGCAGGCGAAAGTTAGCGCAAGCACGTTGCGAAGAATCTTGCGAATGTTGCCATGATCGCCCCCCCCGAGGGTTTCAGCAATCGCTTTGCGCTGTCGGAGGCTGCCCCGTTTATCGAACTGAACCAGGATGAACGTCGTAACGGTCATGATGCCAATACCGCCAAGCTGGATCAGGCCGAGGATGATGGCTTGTCCCAAGACCGAAAAATCGCCGACCGTTGATCGGACCACCAGCCCCGTCACGCACGATGCGCTGGTCGAAGTGAAAAGCGCATCGAGCATCGAGATCGGCCGCTCGGCATCGGCCGCACAGCCGGGCACAAGGTAGAGGACGGAAAAACCCAGCAGAATGAGCAGCGCGTACCAAGAAAGGGACGCCCGACCAGGGTAGCTGTTGATGGAGCCGACGAACTGCGGCATGGAAGGCGCGTTGCTAGCTAAACCGGGAGTAATAAAAGACGCCGCCCAAGTGGCGGCGTGACACGCTTTATTGTACCACCCGAGGGGAAGGGCCGGAATCGGGATCGGGGGGCGATTTTTACACCTTCCACGGCCTAATCCAAAGAAAATAGCCGCTTATGCTAGCCGGCGGCTACTACGAAAAGAAATACGTACGTACTGTGGTAGGAAGTGGTGCGGTATCCCACCACTTTCGGACAGCGTCGGAACCTCCGATAAAGACTCCAAAGGAGATTTTAGCTGTGACAAAGCACTAGGCGAACGCTTGAACTGAAGATTGGCCAGTTATCGTGCCGCCGCGGTACGCTATGCGGCCGCACGATAACTGCGCTGGACGAAAGCGGCGTAGTCGGCCGGTGTGTCGATGCCGCTGCTTGCATGGGGAACAACGCCAATGCGGATCGTTTCTCCCGCTTCGAGGACTCGAAGCTGTTCAAGTTTTTCCGCTTGCTCTAGCCGCGAAGGGGGCAGCTCGGCAAAGCGGAGCAAAAAATCGCGGCGATAGGCATAGAGCCCCAGGTGTTGGTAGAAGGGAGGCTCTTCACTTTCCGTCTCTGTTTCTTGAACGTCCCGAACGAACGGGATCGGGCTTCGGCTGAAGTAGAGTGCTCGGCCCGCCTGGTCGAGAACCACTTTGACCACGGCAGGGTCGTTGAGTGTTTCCATCGCGGTTAGTGGCGCAGCAACGCTAGCCATCGGCACGGCAAGGTTTTCTACTAGGACTTCGATCACTCGGTCGATGGAGGTCGGGTCCATCTCCGGTTCGTCCCCTTGGAGATTGACGAACAGGTCAAACTCCGGCAACTGCCGAGCCACCTCGGCCACACGGTCTGTTCCACTCTGGCAGTCGGTGCTTGTCATCACGGCCTTGCCACCGAAACGGCGGACTTCTTCGGCGATCCGCTCATGGTCGGTTGCAACGACGACAGCCAGCGGCCGTTGGGCCAGCAGGGCGGCAGCGTGCGTATGCTCAATCAGTGAACGGCCGGTCTCCCGAAGCAGCATTTTCCCCGGCAAACGGGTCGAATCGAGCCGTGCCGGGATAACGACACACGCCTTGGGCTGAGAGGCGTTGGGAACAAATAGGGGGGGGGCGGCATCCATACCCTGTTTCCTACGCCAAATCGACGGGCTGGTACAGACCGATTTTGAGGCCTTGCCGACCCCGCCTGCGTTTGTTGGGCCACCTTCGCTTGCTGGGGTGACTCCTCTAAGATGGCAAACGAAGCGGCCCCCCTGTCAAATGTAAGAAGAGAGATCAATCGTATGTGTGGCATTGTTGGATACATCGGCCCCCAATCGGCAACTAGCTTTTTACTCGAAGGCCTCCGCCGGCTTGAGTACCGGGGCTACGA
>JAJRUA010000071.1 GCA_024278035.1 Planctomycetota bacterium
CGTAAAAACAGACCTCTGAAGGAGGATCGGCACCAACTTACAAGCTAGGCTTCTCTATATCCCCCCAGTAAGAAAGAGAAAAACCCCGAGAACGGAGAAACTCGCTCGTGACGCTACCTGCCCCTTCTGTCGATTCGCAAAAAGGCATCCGGCCTTCTCCCGAAGTCAATTTGGGCCTTGAAGTTGAGGTTCCTGAAGCGGTTCGACGCCAAGCGGCCTTGCTGGGTGAATCGCTTCAGGCACCAGTCGTTGTTTGGAATCAAGGGGATCGTGGCTGGGCCCCTGCGGCGGTTTTGCCCTACAAGGGGGATGTTCCCGCTATCGAGCTTGGCCTTGATGCTGACAGAGCCCAGCAAGTCGCTACAACCGGCAAAACCTCCATCGAACGGGTTTCTGGCTTAGAGGCTGGATGTCACTTTATTGTCCCGTTACTCGAAAATCGCAGCGATCTCTTCTTGGTAAGCGGTGTTTCCTCGTTGGCGACAGAGCAGGCTCTTGGAGCCCTCGTTGCGACTCACCTCACGGCACAAGGTCACGCGACAGAAAACTCCTCTTTGCATGAAGAAAACGATTCCTTTGCCATGCAGTTATCCTCGGACCTGGAGGAATTGACCTTCCTTCGGACGATAGTCGAGCGACTATCCGGCGTCGCGGCAAAAGACGAACTCAGTGGCATGGCAGAACAGACGCTGCCCGTCCTTAATGACTCGGTCCGTGCCCGCTCACTTGTGTTCCTCCTTGTGGAGGATGCTAAGCATCCTTACAGGGCTCGTGTGACGTACCAAGTTGGAGAGGAAAGTCTCAGCAACGAAGCCCTGACAGCGATCGTACGAGATTTTGGGCCCAAGGCTCGGGAGCATACCCTTATTCGTAACTGGTGTGATTCCAATGAACCCTCCGCTGCGCTTGCAAGTGATCGTCCCGAGGCGGTCAGCTCCTTAGTCATCACACCACTCACTTCTGCCGATCAGTTGTTCGGTTGGCTACTAGCGGTAAACCGGATTCCCTCCTCAAGCCTTGTTGAAAGCTCTTGGCAACTTTCCAGCGACGAGTTCGGCAGCGGCGAAGCGACACTCATGGCCACCTCGGCATCGATCTTGGCTATGCACGCGGCGAACCTTGAGATGCTCCGAGAGAAAGAGCGGATCATGGTGGGCGTAGTTCGGTCCTTAGTTTCCGCAATTGAAGCGAAGGACCCCTACACCTGTGGCCACAGTGAACGGGTCGCCCTGTTCACACGACGCATTGCTGAGCAAATGGGCTACCACACGTACCAAGCAGAACGCATCTATCTTTCGGGTCTGTTGCATGATGTTGGAAAAATTGGTGTCAGCGATGCCACTCTCACCAAGCCGGGTAAGTTGACGGCTGAGGAGCGAATTGAGATTAGCCATCATCCGGATGATGGCTGGGCGATTCTCTGCGATTTGGAGCAACTTTCCGATGTCTTGCCGGGAGTTCTCCACCATCACGAACGATGGGACGGCCAAGGTTATCCCGACGGCTTGGTCGCTGAAGCGATCCCGCTTGATGGCCGGGTGATGGCTGTTGCCGATGCTTTTGATGCGATGACTTCGGATCGCTCTTACCGTAAGGGAATGCCCAATGAGAAGGCGGAAAGCATTCTACGCGAAGGGGCTGGTACTCAATGGGATGCCGCTTGTGTCAACGCGTTCTTCGAGTGCGTTGAAGACATTCACCATATTCAATGCCATTACCGGCAACGGGATAAGCAACACCGCAAATCATCTGTCGGCTAAACCCGGCGCCTTCTCCGATGATCGGGGTCTGTTGCTTGGCTAGCGCAGGACTCAATAGGTTCATCGGTAGGCTGACGCCCACACCACTCGCCAATCATCACCCGTTTTGCTGGAGCTGTGAAAGAAGAACTCAATACGCCACGCGACGACGGCTGCCGGGGATGAGCCTTACGCCCTGTCCCGCCGAAAATCCAATCGGCGGGTAGTTCAATGCGTAGGGGCGATAAGTGGCGTCTACCTCTTGGTTACTCTCGACCTTGATCTCGTTGGCGACAACGAACCCTTCGTAGTCGCAATCTTGCTGAATAGTAACGGTTCCCGTCGCGTAGACGCCTCCCGTGATTTTTGAAGGGTAGCTGTCATCCGTCGAGTCGTCACTTTCTCCGTTGTACGGCAAGCCCACAGGGTTGTAATTAACCCCGTAGATTATCTCGGAAAGATTACGAACGGTTATCATAAAAAACTGATAGGCGGTGCCGATCGAAATATCACCATCCACGAGCAAAGTAGGTTGGTTCGGCGATAGGGGATCAAGCATCACAGGCGCCCTCACCTCGCTATCTCCTCCAAGATTAAAGAGATAGAGCGTACCCGACAGGCGTATTCGACTGATTCGGATCGGCTCTTCTTGGCAGTCGATCACATAAATCCCCCAGGGGTTCGGTTCGCCGAACGGGTTATGGTTAGGACCAAGCACCAACCCCTTTAGTTCATGAGTAGAACCATTCTTGGGGAGGTCGCTAATGCCAATCGGCGTCCCGCGTGCAAGGTAATAATCAAAGACATGTTCGCCAGGCATCTCTCGCAGTGGCACCCCAGAGGCGATGGCCCCATTGTAGGTATCCCCCTCCACATCGCCTGTAGCTTCGCTATCCAAATCAACCGTCGCGCTGTCCGCCTGAATGTCTCCGCTGGAAGAGAGAAAGCCGATTCCTGCAAGGGTGGCCCCCGAATCGATTTCCAAATTTTCCTTAGCATGAGCCACCGCTTCGAGGCATGTTAGTGCCCGTCCTGCCGGTTCGATGCGTGCCTCTTCCACCGCGATAGCTCCCCCCACTCGGCCCATGCCTTGCAGTACGGCATGATCCCGAGGGTCGTCGTCCAAGTCGCCATCCGTGTCCGTCACGCTCCAGGTGAAATTACCATTCCCCAGGACGGCAGGCGTAGTTTCCACACCACTAGTCATGGTTTGCCGCCAATCGGGATTGCGATTCATCCAGACTAAAGCCTGTTCAATCGCCGAGGCGGCAAGCAACTGGGCTTCCCGTTGATTGTGCGACGCCCGCGCAGCACGGGATTCGATACGGCCCATGCTGCTCGCCGTGAGTGCAATAACACTCACGATTAGCCCGACCCCCATCACAGCGATATAGAGCGTGCCCCGGCGGTGCTGTTTTCTTTTCGTTACCATCAAAATCTATCTAGGGCTGTAAGGCATGGTTGTTATTCGGAACCGAACGATGAGCGGCGGCTCCTCCATGGACAGAAAGGCTGGCGGTGACGCGTATCGCCATCGTTGTATCAACCGCAGGCAATTGATCGACAGCACTATGCTTGGATCGCAAAGCGGCAAGCGAGGTAATGGCACCTTGAGGGTCGGTTACGGTGACAATCACTTGCCGCAGGCCAATATCGCCGGCCAGTGCTGTCAGAGGAGTTGTTTCTGCAATTCGTCGAACCTCGACGGATCGGCTCCACCCCTCAAAACCGGGGAGGTTCGCTCCGTTTTCTGCCTGCGGAGGGCTTCTGCTCCAGCCGTGGTAGTCGTCCAGGTCATCGAACGCCTCTCGGTTGGTGGGTGAGCTGGTTTCGTCCGCTTCAATTCCAAAAACGGACGAACCCTCTCTCTCTTCGTAGGGGCGAGTCATTATTTCAGCAAGCAATAGCTCCGCCAGCACTTGGGCATTGGCGGACTCTTGCCCCGAACGAGCCGTCTGCAAAGCAGAGCCAACCGTTTTGAGTGACGCCACCAGCACCACGCCTACCAGCACCGTCGAAACGGCGACTTCGACGAGCGTTACGCCCCGGCGGATTGAATAAGAAATCGATGGAGTCATTCTTATGGACCAAAATGCATCAGGAAAGCGACAAGCCGACCAGCGGAAGGCTGGTTTTAGCGAGTAGGTACTGATACCGAGAGTAAAGTTGCTGATACATCCTTCAGAAATCCTGGGCTGGTGCAACGATCATGGTTAACGAACGAAACCTTCTTTTTTTCGTCAGGGAAAAATCCGTTTCGCCACTCGCCCCGTTTGCTCTTAGGACTTTGTAGCCACACCCCCCGCTTACTTCCTCTTCCGACGCTTCCATGAGCAGAGGAGTATGAGCGGCTAATCCGGGGCTATCGACGACAATGTCATCCCCTTCAAACCCGCCGAATCGAAGCACGAGTGAGTGATCTAGCAAAGAAGTGCGAGAAGGGCAGGAAGGAGACTCTTCGTTACCTCCTCGGACTCGGAAAGTGGTAATCGGCGTTCCCGCCGCTTGGTTCGAGATTCGTAGTATCCAGCCAAGAGCGTAGCGATTGTTGCCCCATTGCCATTGGTAGTCTGCTGGCTCTCCAGCAGTTGCAATTTTCCACCAAACGCTCAGAGTCACTTTGTTGGCTCGTTGACTTGCATCAAGCAAGATCCAACCCGCGGGAGGCACAAGACTGCTAACCTCGTTCCCTTGAATCACTATGGCAGCAATGAGAAGTTCGCCTTCGGCAACACCTGTCGGAAGAGAGACCGTCGCACTTGTCGCCGGGGTTATGAGTTGCTCTAGCGAAAAGGACTCGACCACTGGCCACTTCGGGGCAGGCTCGATCGTCACATCCACCGCCGGTACCAGCCGCTCCGCATAAGCTAGCGAAAAGGCATCGACATTCCGAAGGACGGGAAACGAACTGCCTCCATTGCGCGATCGAACAAGGGGGGCGCCAGCCGTCCCTCCCCAGGCATAGCGAAGTGTCTCGGGCACGTTATCCCCGTCGCGGTCCGGCACCGTGAACTCGATTGCCGTCAACGACCGCTCGGTGTACTTCAGCGCATGACGCGTATCGGCCGTCAAGCGAGCCATCGCCGAGTCGGCAGAATTTCGTGCAGCCGAAGCCCCTTTATCAATATCCAACGCGTACGAAGCGATCAACAGTGATCCTGACAGACCAACCATAAGCGCACTGGCCGATGCCATTGCGAGGAGCAATTCTATCAGCGTGTAGCCTCGTTTGGCCGAGCGACTCACAGAAGCACCTCCACGGAGCCCGTTTCGTACAGAAGAATCGCGGCGGTTCGGCCGTTGAGAATAAGTTCTATATAACCGGCATTTTGTGAATGGCCATACAAGTCAAACGTGACGGTTGCTGTTCCATTAAAATCAACCGTGTCAATCTTCACGGCAAACCCGGCGCTTGCTAGGGAGACCCAGAGCGGCTCACTGGGTCGATCAAGCATCGTCATATCAGCCGAACTGTAACTACCATTTCCCGAATCAAAAACGATGGTCCGGCTTGTAGAAAACTGCTGGGCCTCGCTACGGGCACGTCGTAAATCGGCCGCAAGTCGTTTGGCGACACACTCCAAATGGGTCGCCTCCAACGCTGCCCGGTACTTGGGTGCCGCCACCCCGGCCATCACACCGAGCAGCATTACCACAATCAACAGCTCGACAAACGAAAACGCCTGCCTCTGTTGACCCGTTCTCCAATAAACTGGCCGCCATTTTTCCACCAGAACTCCTACCAAAACGCTATAATTCATGCCCTAGCAGGGCTCTCCCAAGGATAGCCCGCTGCGCTTTGAGCGGCGGGCCGATCGATCCGAGCCCTCTCCACCAGGCCGATCTACGATTCATTCAATCCGCACAACCCACTTAACCGCCGCAGCCCGCTTCGTTTCAGCAGACCAAAAGGGCGAGAAGCGAGCCTAATCCAGAAAATCGTGCCACAAAACCGGAGCCAGGGGATTGGACAGACCTCAGCTAGGCCCTAGAATGTGGAAACAGTCGA
>JAJRUA010000072.1 GCA_024278035.1 Planctomycetota bacterium
ACTCTACTTCGTTGTCGATATAGACAATTTTTAACCCTTCGACCGTACTCTTTACGTTTTTATTGTTTTCAAGTACGGCTGTAACTCCCCACCCTGGTTCGTCAGCATCTTGCATTTGAGCCGCATGGGTTATCTCATCGATATCGTGCTCAAAGGCACTCCCCTCGACATACAATTCGTCGAGGTCCGCTAGGATCGCTAAGGCGTCGCCGGTCTGAATTCTAGATCCCTTATGGACATTCACTTGTTGCACTATGTACAAGTGCGGGTGGCCTGATTTGTTGCCTCCTGAAGTTTCGGGAACAAGGTCCATCTCCCAGACAGGACATCTTCCAGGGCCGATTTGCGGCTTCGTGCAGAGCATCGGACAGAGATGCTTGGATGTCGCTAAAGATTGTTTTTTGTCGATGGCCCCATGCACCGGAAGAGCCGGCGCATAGACTTCCAGCGATCGCAACAAGCGTCGGTCTCGGACAATGCTATCAATTTGCTCGGCAGACAAGCCATGTAACAACAACGCCTCACGGCTAGCATTTAGAACGGCCTGTAGCTTCTGCTTGGAATACTTTCGCGCCAGCAGCGTCTTTCCAGCGATGACCCCACTTGCCCCAAGACTTGTGAGTCGCTCAATCTCACGATCCTCTACATCCAATTCCCCCAACGTTTTCAAGAAAGCGGTTTGAGCTTGGACTAAATCTTCATGAGTCAGTCGGACCTTGAATAGCAATGACCCGGGCTGGACGGCTTCTCCCTGAACGACATGAACAGCCGCTACGACTCCTGTCATCGGCGAAGCAACTTGTACTTTCGTACGCCCAGGGAGCTCGACAACACGAGCCGGGACATTGAGAGTACGGATGAAAGCTCCGAGCTCGATCGGCCGTAATTTATCTTGGGTAAGTCCGATATTGCGGCGGGCCTGTTTCGAGAGGTGGAGCGAAGTGGCCTCCTCATGCCCACTATGGTCGTGCCCTGCATGCTCGTCGCCTGAGTGGTCGTGTCCTTCGTGACTTTCAGAGTCAGCATCCGTTTCGCCTTGGACAGCAGGAGTCAGGTGCAATAAGGGTAGCCAGCGATCCTTTGTTGCTATTCCAACCACAGCAAGGAGAAGCAGGCTTCCACAAATAAGCAAAATATGGCCAAACTGCTTTTTAGTTGTTGAATTGTTTGACATGAGAGGAATACCTTCAGTAGGTGTCGATCGCCGTCAAAGCGCATCGACAAAAAGAGAGTTGGGTGATTGATTGCAATGCCGCTCTGGCATGCGCTGGAAATCAACAGCCAGACGCCCAGCGTTCAAACGACGGGAGCCGAATGACTAGCTAGCCACTTGCAATTCAAATAAGAAGCACACACTTCAAGAGATGCGCGCGCACGGGCCCTGCGAGCAATTGCAGGTCGTGTGAAAGAAGCGGGAAGTCCATCCCGCCGCTAGAAACCAAGGTCCCAGAAGTGGCGAAATCCCAAGGGGCGTTGACCGTCGTGCTCAGCAAGAGGGAGCCCATTTCGTTTTGCGACTCGGGAGAAGGCCACAGGCAGTTTGCGTGGGCGCATTTTGTCGGTGTTGGCGATGAGGAATCGTCTCGACAAGTGAAGCTAAGCTCACTCTCCGAAGGCTCCGCCGGCGTCAACTGCGATCCTTTGGCGTGACCACCAAGCTCACAGCAGCAACCAGCGGCAGGCTCTGAGCTAGCAACCCCCTTACCATGCACCTCATGCACACAACAGCCGAAAGTGGCGTGCACGCAAATGGCAACAGCGGTAAGTAGGTGGACTAAACGAAACATGGGAAGAAAATTGGACCTGATGGATTCGGCTACTTTCAATAGGGGTTAGACCGTGATAACCGGCCCGAGTCAAGCTCTCTGAAGCGAAAATGTCCGCTTACTCCGGTTTTTGGCTAGTTGGGTGATTGAGCAAGGCTTCCTTCAAGAAGCAGTCCGTCGATTTGTACGTAACTTTGCCAAAGCGAACCGAGAGCGTCGAGGTAGGCGAGATTGGTTCGTGAATAAGTCTGTTGAGCCGCCAAGACATCAAGGTAACCAGCTTCTCCCTGAGCGTAACCTTGTTGCACCAGATCAAAGGTCCGTTGGGCTCGCGGCAAAATGCCGGTGGCATAAGTGGTTGCCGTGACGCGGGCGTTGGAATACTGGCGGAAGGCCTCTGCCAAACGCCGATTCAGGTTCAACTCCACCCGGTCCACATTTCGGACCGCCTCAGTAACCTCCGCTTGGGCTTGTCGAATCCCGCCCTGATTTCGATTCCAAATCGGTAGGGGAATCCCCACCTGCACGCCAGTGATCGTATCGCCGGTCGAGTCATCGTACTGCACGCTTACCTGGGTACTAATGTTAGGGACCGCCTCAACGCAGGCCCGATTGAGCGCGCGGCGTGTTCGATCCACCTCGGCCATGGCGGCCGCTAACTCAGGGCTCTCGGTTTCGAGCCTTAGGAGCTGGTCTTGCCAATCGAGCAATTCAGGAAGTTGGCTCACATCACCGGCAAGCGACTGAACCGGCAGTTCCGATCCGCCGACGATCGCCGACAATTGCCGCCAGGCTTGCTCTAAACCATTTTGAGTTGTTTGTAGCAACACTTGGGCATTTTGTTGCTGTACCTCGGTTTGCAGTAGCCCGGCGAGCGGGATTTCGGCCGCATCGTAAAGCGACTTGGAAGCCCTAGCGGCACTTGTGGTAACACGAACCAATTCTTCAGCGAGTTCTTTGCGACGTTGTGCCAACAGGGCTGCGTAATAACCTTTGCGTGTATCCGTCTCAACACGCTGGTGCATGGCAGCCAGCAATTCTTGGGCCCGAGCGATTTCCGCGGAAACGACAGCCCGATTTTTTTGCAGCTTCCCCGCCGTGATAAAGTTTTGTCCGACATAGGCACCTTGCTGCCCCGACCTACCTTCATTCCCAACTTCGCTTGCGACATAACCGGCCGTTGGATTCGGTGCCAGTCCGACCTGCAGGCGTTTGCCTCGCAAGGCGCGAATCCGAGCCTCCGCCTGACCAATGCCCGGGCTGTTGGCAACTGCCATTTGCTCAAGCGTCTCCATCGTCAGCCCCTCAGACGACGGTGACGATAGAGCCTCCGATGATTCGTAGGCGTCGTCCCCCT